>CAMWWR010000173.1 GCA_947178045.1 uncultured Clostridia bacterium | reverse complement strand
CGGATTTGCCGTAAAATTAATATCGTGCAGCACCGGGCGGTGCTCGTAGGAAAAACTGACGTTCCTAAATTCGATCTTCCCGCGCAGATGCTCCTGCGCCGCGACCGGCTCCCCGGCGTCCACAATGGTCGGCTCCGAATAATAAATCTCCATCACTTTTTTCGACGCAGCCGAGAAGCGCTGAAATTCGTTCATAATGCCGCCGAGGTTGCGCATCGGGTTGGCAAGCGCCCAGGTAAGTCCGGAAAACGCCACATACTGCCCCATTGTCAGCCGGTCGTCAATCAGGAAAATTCCGCCGACCAAAAGCAGCACCACCGGAAGAAGGTTTGCAAACGTCTCCACATACGGATAATAGTGCAGCCAGACAAACGCCGTTCTCTGGTTCGTCTCCGAGTATTCCCGGTTGCGCTCATCAAACTTCGCCTTCTCGTACTCCTCCCGCGCGAACGCCTTGACCACGCGGTTCCCGGCAATATTCTCCTGCGCCGCCGTGTTCATCAGAGAGAGCTTTTCGCGCAGAAGCGCGTGCATCGGCGCCACCCGGTTGCGGAACAGCACAATGATGACGAAAATAAACGGGGCGATGGCAAGCAGGCAGAGCGCCAGCTTCCAGTCCATGTAAAAGAAATACGCCACCGCTGCAAACATGAGCGAGAACGACTCCACAATCATACGGATAACCCAGGCCATCATGTGGCGCACCGCGTCAAGATCGCCCGTCAGGCGCGTCATCAGATCACCCGTGCGGTAATTGTCATAAAATTTCATGTCCTGATGCTCGATTTTCGCAAACAGGAAGTTGCGGATGCGATAGAGCACCCTCTGTGATACGCGCTCAAAATTGATGCAGGTCAGGTACACAATGCCGGTGCGCAGAAACGTCACCAGCACCATCCCCGCGATCAGCCAGATGAGCAGATTCCTTTTTGTCAGCAGATTTTCTGCCGCCTCCCCGCCGGTCAGGAACAGATCCACGATCTTTTCCGAAAAAACCGGCACCGTCAGCTGCAGGATATTGTAGAGGATCGTCCCGACAATGCCCAGAATATACACGGCGCGATACCCCTTCATATTATCCCACAGCCATTGCATTTTTGACCTTTTGACTTCCATAGTCCCCCTCCGCTGTACCTTCGTACTCCGGGCGGTCTGAGTCCGTCCGATGCGGCTATTATATCATGTCCTTCGGACATAAGCCCTGCGGGGCATGCACACGATTCGCTGATATGGCTGTCCGCCGCACCTTTGGTGCGGTTCCTTCGGTCAGACGCGAATCGGCGCTGGTATAATATCCTTCGGCTATTATACCTTATGGAAGTCGAAATACAATGTTTTTTCTGATAATAACAAGATGGATTATTTCATTCTTATCCCCGTGCATTCTGCAGGTCCGCTCTGCCCGCAGCACAGATCCGGCCATCTGTACTACTCACAGCTCCCGCTCAAACCCCAGAAACCGCGTACCCTGAAATTTCAGGCTCCCGAAATCCTGCTCGATCAGCATTCCGTATTCCGAGCCGCTGACCCGGAATTCCATCCGGTCGCCGCTCTCCACCTCAAAGGTGACATAGTAGCTCGTGCTGCTGTGGCCCATCGCCATATTGTCATGATGGTGGTGATATGAAACCTCCTCCCGCTTTGCGACCACCGTGGCCAGCACGTTCAACACAGGCGACTGATTGTTGCGGTTCCACTGCCCGACTCCCCGGATCATATTGGATATAATCACAAAAAGCACAAGCAGAAAAACCGCTATAAACAAAATGCGAAATAAGGAAGCCCCCATACCAAAAAAACCCATCCTTCGTAATTCTCCTTTCCTTTGTCTGAGCGCCCGGGCATTTGCCGGCCGTTCGATGTGGTTACAGTATAGCATAGATTTTTGCTTCAAGAAAGGATGCGGCGGCTTTTTTAACCTTTTTCTAAGGAAGCACCCCACGGCGCAAATCCGGCGCAGGGAACGCTTTCATCAACGTTTTTCTTAAGGAAGCTTTCAGTCCGCCTCTTCGTCCGTTTTTTTTCGTCCGTGCGCACGCTTCTGCAGCTCGCAGGCAAGAATCGGCACGATTGACAGGCCGAGGACAATAAGCCAGTCAAGCAGTCCGAGCGGCGTTACCTGGAACACCGCGGAGAACGGCTCCGCCGTGAGGACGATGGCCTGCAGGAAACCGCAGATCAGAAAGGCCACGGTCATTTTCCGGTTGCTGAAAAAGCCGATCTCAAACAGGGAGCGTTCACTCCTCATGTTCCAGGCGTGGAACAGCTGAGAAAAGGACAGCACGGCAAAGCAGTAGGAGCTCCCGCCGATCAGGTAAGCAGCCATGGCAAGCAACCCGATCATGCAGCCCTCAAGAACGATTTGCCCTGTCAGACCGCCGGAAAAAAGTCCCTTCTCCGGCGGCACGGGCTTCCGCTTCATAATCCCCGGCTCCGGCGGCTCTACGCCGAGCGCGATGGCCGGAAGGGAATCCGTGACAAGATTTACCCACAGCAGCTGAACTGCGGCCAGCGGCGACGGAAGACGGCAGAGGATGGCTGCGAAAATCGTAATAATCTCGCCGATATTGCTCGAGAGCAGAAAATGAATGGACTTGCGGATATTGTCGTAGATGCCCCTGCCCTCCCGCACGGCCTCCACGATCGTGGCAAAATTATCGTCCATCAGCACCATATCAGCGGCATTTTTTGCAACATCGGTCCCGTTTTTCCCCATTGCACAGCCGATGTCCGCCGCCTTCAGCGCCGGCGCATCGTTGACCCCGTCCCCGGTCATTGCAACGATCTCCCCGCTCTTCTGCAGCGCGCGGACAATCCGCACCTTGTGCTCCGGCGACACACGCGCGAACACGCGATACCGGCGGATGCTATGCTCGAGCTCCTCCTGTGTCAGCCGGTCCAGCTCCGCCCCGGTTATGGCCTCCCTCTTATCCTCCAGAATCCCGATCTCCCTCGCGATCGCGCAGGCTGTCGCGACATGATCGCCCGTGATCATGGCCGGCGTGATCCCGGCCTCCCTGCAGGTGCGCACACAGGCTGACGCCTCCTTCCTCGGCGGATCAATCATGCCGACGAGCCCGAGGAACACGAGATTTTCCTCCGGCCTCCCGCTGCAGTCCGGCTGGTAGGAAACTGCCAGCACCCGGAGGGCCCGGTCCGTCATCTGCCGGTTCCTGCGGCGGATCCCCTCCCGGATATCCTCCGTCATCGGGTAGATTCCGCCGTCCCTGTCATAATGCGTGCAGCGGGTCAGAAGAATATCCGGAGCACCCTTCGTGACGCGGAAGCTGTTCTGCCCGCGCCTATGTACCGTCGTCATCCGCTTTCTCTCTGAATCGAACGGGATCTCCCCGATGCGCTCCGCACTGCTCCACAGCTCCCCGGCCGAGCCTCCGGCACTGTGCAGTGCCCGCACCAGGGCCAGCTCGGTCGCCTCCCCGCTCCACTCGCCGCCCGCATTCTTTTTTCCGGCCTTCGGACGGATCAGCGCTCTGCCGCGCCCTGCGCCCTTTTTCGGCCTGTCGTTTCCGCCGGCCGCCTCGTTTCTCACCATCTGCACGTTGCAGCACAGCGCCGACGCCTCCAGGATGCGCACCGCCGCCCCCTCGCACAGCTCAAGCATCCGCGAGGCGTCGGCCAGCTGTACGACCGTCATGGAATTTTCTGTCAGCGTCCCGGTTTTATCCGAGCAGATCCAGGTGGCGCTGCCGAGCGTCTCGACGGCCGGCAGCTTTTTTACGACTGCCTTTTTGGCAGCCATCCGCTGTACGCCGAGGGACAGCATAATGGTCACCATGCCCGGCAACGCTTCCGGAATGGCCGCGACCGCGAGGCTCACGCTCGTCATAAACATGTCAAACAGCCCGCGCCCCTGCAGCGTCCCCATAAGGAAGATAACGACGCATATCGCCAGCGCCGCGATGCCGAGCCATTTTCCGATGACCGCCAGCCTCTTCTGCAGCGGCGTATCTGGTGCATTGTCATTCAGAATCATGTCCGCGATCCTTCCGACCTCGGTCTTCATCCCCGTGGCCGTGACGATTGCCCTGCCATGCCCGGCGGTGACGACGGTCGTCGAATACAGCATATTATTCCGGTCCGCCGGCAGCGTCCCCTGCGGGCATACCGCGTTCGCGTCCTTTTTCACCGGCGCGGATTCCCCGGTCAGCGACGACTCATCCGCCTTCATGGAAACAGCGGACAGAAGGCGGGCGTCCGCGGGAACATACTGCCCCGCCTCAAGCTCGATCACGTCCCCCGGCACAAGCCTGGCCGCGGCGATCTCCTCCCTTACACCCTCCCGCACCACCGTGGCCGTGGGCGCGGAAATGCGCTTCAGCGCCTCCAGCGACTTTTCTGCCTTCTGCTCCTGTACCACCCCGAGCACTGCGTTCAGTACGACGATTGCGAGGATAATGACCGGGTCGGTAAAATCCGCGTCCCCGTTCATCGCGGAGACAAAGAAGGACACCACCGCCGCCGCGATCAGCACAAGAATCATGAAATCCTGGAACTGCTCAAAAAAGCGCAGCAGAAAGCTTCTTTTCTTTTTCTCCGTAAACTCGTTTTTTCCGTATTGCCTCAGCCGCGCAGCTGCTTCCTTCTCGCTCAGGCCCTGTTCGGAATGGCTCTCAAGCTTCTTTACTACTTCCGCCCTGCTTAAGGTATGCACGATGTTCCTCCGTTATCAATTTCGTTATGAGAAATAGTATGAGCTCCGGCCTGTCCCTATGAATAGCCTTTACATTTGAACCATTTTGTTATAAAATATCCATACCGCAGCGAACAGAGGAAAGCATTTCCTCGGTCTAAAATGGATCTGCGGAACGGAGGACAAAATGAAATATCAAATGC
This sequence comes from uncultured Clostridia bacterium, assembly GCA_947178045.1. Lineage (GTDB taxonomy): Bacteria > Bacillota > Clostridia > Lachnospirales > Lachnospiraceae > RGIG4057. Next base: position 334 of record CAMWWR010000173.1, on the reverse strand, counting down.
TTGTACTTGATATCGACGGAACATTGACAAATTCCGAAAAGAAAATTACCCCGAACACAAAAAAAGCCCTGCTGGATCTGCAGGAGCGCGGTGTGCGCGTCGCCATCGCATCCGGCCGGCCGACGCCCGGAACACGCCGGACAGCCGAGGAGCTGGAGCTCGCGCGTTTCTCAAATTTTGTTCTGTCCTTCAACGGAGCCCGGATCACCAACTGCGGCACCGGTGAAACAATCTATCAGAAGCCCGTGCCCTCCTCGCTGATTCCGGAAATCTACCTTGCCGCATTAAATCCCGGCGTCGGCGTCCTTTCCTATGAGGGGGACAACATAATTGC
>CAMWWR010000172.1 GCA_947178045.1 uncultured Clostridia bacterium | reverse complement strand
ATCTGGAAGAAAGGAATGGCACAGGGCAGGTACTTTTTTGCGCAGCGTTTTCTTTGTCCCCGCGGCCCCGGTTGACGATCTCCCACGTTCTGTGCTATGATAATCGCAGAAAGCAACGCCCACCGGCGGTCTGCCCGCCGGGAAGCACAAAGCATAATATCACAGGGGGAATTTTTCATGTTTGCAGAAAATATGGTCGAGCTCGGCCAAAAGCGTTCCACCATCCGCGAAATTTTTGAATACGGAAAAAAGCGCGCCGCAGAGGTCGGCGCGGAAAATGTCTACGATTTCAGCATCGGCAATCCGAGCGTTCCGGCGCCGGACTGCGTGCGCACGGCCGTGATTAATGTTCTTGACCAGGAAGGGCCGGTGGCCGCGCACAGCTACACGAGCGCTCAGGGGGATCTCGGCGTGCGCACGGCGATGGCGGACGATCTGAACCGCCGCTTCGGCACGCATTTTCATGCCTACAATTTCTATATGACCGTCGGCGCGGCGGCCGCGCTCTCCTCCTGCTTCAAGGCACTCGCCGAGCCGGGGGACGAATTTATTGCCATCGCGCCGTTTTTCCCGGAATACCAGTGCTTTGTCGAGAGGGGCGCGGGAGCCAGGCTTGTCGCCGTGGAGGCGGACACCGACGCCTTCCAGATCAATTTCGACAAGCTGTCCGAGGCGATCACGCCGCACACAAAGGCCGTCATCATCAACTCGCCGAACAATCCGTCCGGTACGGTCTACTCCGAAAAAACAATTAAAACGCTGGCCGCGCTGCTGACCGAAAAAAGCGCGGCGCTCGATCATCCGATTTTCCTGATTTCGGACGAGCCGTACCGCGAGCTGGTATACGGCGGTGTTCAGACGCCGTTCGTCACAAAATATTACAATAATACCTTTGTCTGCTATTCCTACAGCAAATCGCTCTCCCTGCCGGGCGAGCGCATCGGCTATGTGCTCGTTCCGGACGAGCTGGAGGACTCCAGAACCGCTTACGCCGCGATCTGCGGCGCGGGCCGCTCGCTCGGCTATGTCAACGCGCCGAGTCTGTTTCAGCGGGTCGCTGCGGCCTGTGCCGGACAGACCGCCGACCTTGCGGTCTACGAGAAAAACCGCGATCTCCTCTATGAGGGTCTGCTTCGCCTCGGCTTCTCCTGTGTAAAGCCGGAAGGTGCCTTCTATATTTTCCCGCGTTCCCTGGAGCCGGATGCCGCGGCATTCTGCGCGCGCGCAAGAAAATACGATCTGCTCCTTGTACCGGGCGATGATTTCGGCTGTCCGGGCCATGTCCGTATCTCCTACTGCGTCCCGACCGAGCGCATTACAAAGGCGATGGAGCTGTTCGAAAAGCTCGCGGCAGAATACCGGCAGGCCCGTTCTGCGGAATGACCCTCCGCGGAGTCTGCCGGTCCGTTCTGCGGGTTCCTTTCCCAGGCTGATCCCGCGGATTTATCCGGCAGACGGATTCTGCAGGCGTCCTTTATACTTCCTTTACGCTCCCTGATCGGCATAATACTTCGCCTGCGCCGTCCACAGCTGAAAATACTTGCCGTCCTTCTGCGCAACTAGCGCATCATGCGCCCCCTTCTGCACGATCTGCCCGTGATCGAACACCGCGATCATGTCGCAGAACCGGCAGGAGGACAGCCGATGGCTGATAAATACGGAGGTTCTGTTTTTGACAATCCGGTTGAAGGCCTCATACACCGCTTCCTCCGCCAGCGGGTCGAGCGCTGCCGTCGGCTCGTCGAGAACAACGAATGGCGCGTCCTTGTAGATCGCCCGCGCGAGGGCAATTTTCTGTACCTCCCCGCCGGAAAAATCAATGCCCTCCGCGTCGTACGCCTTGCCAATCGCTTTTTCGAGAGCGTCCGTCCCGGCCGCATCCAGCTCCGCCAGCTTCTCTTCCAGCCCGACCCGGATCAGGCAGTCGCGCACCTTTGCAGCGTCATAGGAAAGCTCCGCCGCAACATTCTCCCCGAGCGGAAACGCAAACAGCGTATAATCCTGAAATACCGCGGAAAACAGCGCCAGATACTCGTCGTACCGGTATCTTGTGATGTCGATTCCGTTCAGGAGTATTTTCCCTTCCGTCGGGTCATAGAGACGGCAGAGAAGCTTGATAAACGTCGTTTTCCCCGAACCGTTTTCCCCGACGACCGCCAGCTTGTCTCCGATCCGGAACTTCATATCCACATGGCGCAGCACCCAGCTGTCGGTTCCCGGATACTTGAAGCTCACATCCCGGAACTCAATCTCATAATCGATATCATCCCGCTTTTCCACCGCAAGCGAGCCCCGGTACATATCATTCGGCAGATCAAGATAGCTGTAGAGCCGCACAAGAAAGCCGTTGTTGTAGCGCAGCCTGCCGATGGTTGATGCAAGCTTGGAAACCGCGCGTACAAATCTCCCGACTGTCCCCTGATAGAGAATAAAGCTGCCGATCCCGAATACGCCGATAAATGCCTTTGCGGCGACAAAGAGAAAAATGGCGATATTCAGCGCTGCCTCCAGAATAACCGAGAACGTTCCGTATTTGATCTCCACCTTCTCCTTCTTTGATACCCACTCCGGATGGAGCTGATGCTTTCGCATTTCCTCCAGCACAATGCGGTGGAGGTCAAACACGATCATATCCCTTGACCACAGGCTGCTGTAAGTATGATAGCGCGTATTGCTCTCGGAGAGCCCGTTCAGCGCCTCCTGTGATTTTCTTGTACTCGTTGTTGAAATTTTTATGGACAGCCATGCGTTCACCACAATCATCAGGACAATAAGCGCAGCCGAGAACGGAGAATTGATAAATGCGAAAAAGCCGCTGTAATTCCCCTGGGCTGATACCGTAAACATGGAAACGGTCAGCGACACGGAAAATATAAGATCAAATATTCCCCACAGCATTTCCGCGGACATCCACCTGATCGCGTAAAGCCCGCCGCCGAAGGAGAAAAAATCATTCCGAATCCCGGACTGCAGAAGAACGATATCCGGATCCTCCATATACTTGTACTGATGCCGGTTCTGCATTCTCAGGATATATTCCTCATGCTGTTCCATCATAAAGCTCTCCATCACGTTCAGCCGCGCCCGCAGAATGCGGCCCGCCGCTGAAAACAGAAAGCTCCCCGACACTGTGACCGCCGCCAGAAAAAGCAGCCGTTCCGCGCCGCTCCCCGACGCAAGCTCGTTGATCAGCCGTGCGGACATGTAAAGCTCGAAATAAGGCTGAAACGCCTCAAAAGCAATCTGAAACAGCTGGCAGACAAAAAATCCGGGCAGCAGCTCGTTCCAGATTTTTACTGCCCTGGTGAACAGCTTCCACTCCTCGCGGAGCGAACGCTTTGCAAACGCATTTTTTTCTTTTTTCTCTTCCTTCATCATCCCTCAACCCCCGTTCCCGACATATAGAGTCCTTACCCCTCTTGCAAAACCGCTTCCGGCTCTTTTGCGTTTTCCTCATAATATTTCCGCTGTACATCAAACAATTCCCGGTATTTTCCGCCCGTTGCCATCAGCTCCTCATGTGTTCCGATCTCCGCGAAATTCGCGTTGTCCAGCAGAAAAATCCGGTCGCAGAACCTTGTTGAGGCAAGCCGGTGCGAAATGAAGACCGATGTCGCATTCTCGGCAATCTCATTGTACCTGTGGTAGATTCTGTCCTCCGCGATCGGGTCGAGCGCCGCCGTCGGCTCGTCCAGTATGATGCAGAGCGGCCTTTTGTAGATCAGGCGCGCCAGAAGAAGCTTCTGCGTCTCCCCGCCCGAAAGCTCGACGCCGTCGCGGTTAATTCTCCGGTTCAGCGGCGTGTCGGCCCCCTCCGGCAGGGAGGCAAGCTTTTCCGTCAGTCCTGCCAGCTCGATGCTCTCGGCAAGCCTTGTGCGGTCAATCTCCTCGTTCTCCGCCGCAGATGCAATATTTCTTGCGATCGAAACCGGCAGCAGTGAGAATTTCTGCGGAACAAATCCGAACAGCGCATACATCTCGTCGCGGTTGTACTCGCAAAGCCCGTGCCCGTCCAGAAGAATTTCTCCCTCATCCGGCAGAAGCAGCCCGCACATCAGCATTGTAAGCGTCGTTTTCCCCGCGCCGTTTACGCCAACCAGCGCCACTTTCTCACCCGCCTCAATCCGGAACGACACATCGTCGAGAACCTTTTTCTCCTCCTTCGGATAGTGAAAGGAAACATGCTTAAATTCAATGGAAAACGGCCTCTGCGGAACCGGGATCCCTTCGCCGTGGTTAAGACTTCCCATGAGCTCCAGCGACTCCCGGAAATCGGACACCTGCAAAGCGCCGTCCAGAACGCGCCCGATCGTCCACAGAATGTTATTCATCAGTCCCGACATCGAGGTGATCGCCGAAAAATACAGCACGAACGACGCGGCGTCCACCCCGCCTGCGGCCGCTCTGTAAATCAGGAACGCATACGCCGCCCCGTCGCGCACAAGAGTGATAAGAAAGCTCACGGCAGTGGCGGCGATGCTGCGCCGCTCAAGTGTCCCTCTCATCCGGCGGGCCTGCCCCAGCAGGCGGAGGAAGCGCTCATGCAGACTGTCCTGCATGCAGTACAGCCGGATATCCTTCGCGAACTGGAAGCTCTGGGAAAGCTGGAAGCTCGTATACTTGATTTTTTTATCAACCTTATTGCGGGCATCCCGATCCTCCCAGTTTTTCCTCCGTTCCCATGCGCCCGCTGCGTAATTGACCGCACAGCCCGCCGCAAGCAGCAGAATGATGAGCGGATTCAGCAGCGAAATCACGGACCCGAACAGGACAAAATTCAGCACTGTCCCAAGCAGATTGGCGAAATCCATCGGGAAATGCACGCCCGCCGTATGGTTGCTGTTGATCGCGGCATGTCCGCGCTCGTCAATTTTCACTACCTCAGGATCATAATTGAGATACCAGTCGCGGCTTCTCTGATATACATTGTCCATGTAGTCCATCTGCATCAGGACAAAATGCTCTGCGTGCTCGATCTTTTTGGTAATAGCCAGATTGGCAATGTCAAATAAAAGCTTTGCAAGTAAAAGTCCCAGAATCACCTGCGCGACAAAGGAAAATCTCTCCGATGTTTCCAGCGTTCGCAGCACTGCGGACGGCGTGTAGAGCACGAGCGCCGACAGAATCAGGGTCAGCGGCACGGTAATGATTCCGGTGAACGCAAGCCCACGCTCCGTCCGCCACAACAGGCGGTAAATGTACCC
>CAMWWR010000171.1 GCA_947178045.1 uncultured Clostridia bacterium | reverse complement strand
GATAAGCTGCTAGTGTGTTCGGCCCTGATCTGCTTCGTGGAGATAGGGAGTGTTCCGGCGTGGGTCGTCATCCTGATCATTGCGCGGGAATTTACGATCAGCGGTTTCCGTCTGGTGGCCGCGGGTAATCATATCGTGATCGCCGCGAACAGCTGGGGAAAGATAAAGACCGTTGTGCAGATGGTTATGTGCGTCTTTTTCATTCTGGATCTCGACGGGACATTTTTCGAGGTTTCGGAGCAGATTCTTCTGTATACCGCCGTGCTGCTGACGGTGATCTCTCTGGTGGATTATATCTATGCGAACCGCAGGGTCATAACGGAGGGCACAAAATAGGGGGGCAGCGGGCCAACCAGCGCTTCGGCCTTAAATCTTTACGGTTTCTACCATAAAAATGACAAAGTTTTGGAGTATTCTGTTTCTGAGGATGAGATTGCACAATGGAAATTCGGCGGGGTTATTTGCAGAAAGGATGTGGCGCATCAATGAAAAGAACGGGAAGAATACTCCGGATGCTTACAGCCGTATGTATGCTGTGCGCTGTCGTCGCGTGCGGAAAAGCGAATGAGGATGAGGACCTGGAGTTTACGCCGATTCCGACTTCCGGGCCTTCGCAGGGGGCGGATAATGTGCCGGGCGCTTCGTACACCCCTCTGCAGACAAAGAAAATAACCTACTATACTCTGTCGGAAAATCTCGAGAACGAGGAGACGACCGCGGTGCTTTCCGAGAGCATCGAGCTGACGCCGGAATATCTTGTGCGCTATGTCGTGGGTACGATGGAGGATGTGGCCGTTGAGGTCGGGCTTGACTCGGTGACGCTGGAGGAGGGCAGAGTGATCGTTAGCTTTACTTCCGGCAAGGCTCCGGTGTGCGGGGTCAACGCAAAGCTGGAGGAGGAAATACTGGACGCGATCGCCCAGAGCATTCTCGAAAACTTTTCCGAGTATACAAGCGTGATCTATCGCGTGGAGGGCGCGGCCTACAGCTCGGAAAACCGAAGCTTCGAGCTGAATTATGTGTATCTCGGAAATTAAAGCAAAGGACAACAATAATTGTTATGAGCAAGGTGATTGTGGTCGGCGGCGGGGCGGCCGGAATGATGGCGGCGGCGTTCTGCGCACAGAACGGGCATTCTGTCACGCTGTACGAGCAAAATGAAAAGCTTGGAAAAAAACTGTATATCACAGGAAAGGGCAGATGCAACCTGACGAACGCCTGCGAGACGGAGGAGCTGTTTCGCAATGTCGTGTCGAATCCAAGGTTCCTGTACAGTGCGTTCCACGGCTTTACCAATCAGGATACGATTTCTTATTTTGAGTCTATCGGTCTGAAGCTCAAGATTGAGCGCGGTCAAAGGGTATTCCCTGTCTCGGATCATTCCTCGGATGTTATACGCTCCCTTGAGCGCGAGCTGAAGCGGCTGGGAGTGAGAATTCAGCTGAATACGAAGGTGGCGGAGCTTTTGACGCAGGACGGGCGCTTTGCGGGCGTTCGGCTCGCGGGCGGAGCGCAGACGACTGCGGAGGCGGGAATCTTAGCGACCGGGGGTCTGTCCTACCCGACGACCGGGGCGACCGGCGACGGCTACCGCATGGCGAAGCGCCTCGGGCACAGTGTGACGCGTCTCTATCCGTCCCTGGTCGGCATCCGTCTGAATTCCCGGCTTTGCGGGGAGCTGGAGGGGCTCTCCCTGAGAAATGTCCGGGTTTCAGTGAAGGTGGACGCAGAGAAGCAGAGGGGAGCGGAAGAGATTCCGGGCGGAAAGGAATCCGGTTCAGCTGCGGAAGCTCTGCAGGAGCGTGGCCCGGAAGCGGAGACAGAAGGAGCCGGAGGGCACGGCCGGACGGAGGGAATTTCCGGGGAAAGCGGCTCCGGGCATCCGGCGGGACCGGGCCGGTCGGCCGGGGACGGCAGGGCAGCGAAAGCCTCGCAGGAGCCGGAACGGACGCCGATGAAGGGGAAGAAAAGGCTGTCCGTGGGCTCCGTGCTGTGGGAGGAGTTCGGCGAGCTTGTGTTTACTGCGCACGGCGTGAGCGGGCCGGTCATTTTGAGCGCGAGCAGCTATATTGCAGAAAGACTTGCGGATTACGAGCTGTCCCTCCATATCGATTTGAAGCCCGCTCTGTCGGAAGAGCAGCTGGATGCGCGCATTCTGAGGGATTTTGACGAAGCAAAAAACAAACGTTATAAAAATGCGCTGGAACATCTCTTGCCACAGAAATTGATTCCGGTTATAATGAAGCTTAGCGGGATTTTGCCGGACAGGCAGGTGAATGCGATCTCCAGGGAAGAGCGCAGGGGGCTGGCGGCTCTGCTCAAGGATCTGGCGCTGCCGGTCGCCGCGCTCGGGGACTATTCCGAGGCCGTTATCACAAAGGGCGGGATTTCGGTGAAGGAGGTCAATCCGTCCACAATGGAATCAAAGCTTGTCCCGGGGCTGTATTTTGCCGGCGAGGTGCTCGACGTGGACGCGCTGACCGGCGGCTTCAATTTGCAGATCGCGTGGTCGAGCGCACATCTGGCGGCGAGCAGTATTCCCTGAGCTTGCGGCTCCGTCTGTAATTTCGGGTGCGGGCGGCGGGGAGAGGAACGCGCGGACAGCAAAAGAGGAGATGCAGGAGGCTGACAATGAAAACATATAATATTGCGATAGACGGTCCGGCGGGAGCCGGAAAAAGTACGATTGCACGGCTGGCCGCAAAGGAGCTCGGCTTTGTGTATGTCGATACGGGAGCGATGTACCGCGCGCTTGCGCTGTTTTTCCTGAGGAAGGGCATCTCACCGGAGGACATTTCCGGGATCCGGGCAGCGCTTCCGGAGGCGGAGGTGACGCTGCACTACGAGGGCGGAGAGCAGGTCGTCCTGCTGAACGGCGAGAATGTAAACGGACTGATCCGGACCGAGGAGGTCGGGAAAATGGCATCCGTCACAAGCCCGGTTCCGGCGGTGAGGGAAAAGCTGCGCGAGCTTCAGTGGAAGCTGGCGAGGGAGGCGGACGTCATCATGGACGGCAGGGATATCGGCACGGAGGTGCTTCCGGACGCCGACCTGAAGATTTATCTGACGGCGGATGTATCCATCCGCGCGGAGCGCAGATACCGGGAGCTTGTGGAGCGCGGCGAGACCTGCGACCGTGATGAGCTCGAGAGGGAGATTGCCGAGCGCGACCGGCAGGATATGAGCCGGGCGGTATCCCCGCTGAAAAGGGCGGACGACGCCGTGCTGCTCGACGGCTCGCTGCTCACCATCGAGCAGACGAGGGACGAGATCCTCCGGCTGTTCCGGGAACGGCGGGAAAAGACCGGGGACGCCCGGCAGGCCTGAGCCCCCGGTGGGATGCAAAGCCTCTAAAAGAGGCTTTCCTCTTTCAGAGGCTTACGGATTTGCCAGAGAATATGCTGCTTTGCGGTGCAGATTCGGCGCAGGAAACGTTTTAATCAGCGTTTCCCTGGACGGGCAGGAGAAAAAGGAAACGGGAGGAACATGCAGGATGAAGGTCACGGTTGCGAAAACGGCGGGTTACTGCTTCGGAGTAGAGCGGGCGGTGGACGCGGTCTGCCGGGAGGCGGAGCAGCATCCGGAGGGCGGAGTGTACACGCTCGGATCGATCATACACAATGAGGAGGTTGTCGAGTCCCTGAAGCGCCGGGGGGTGCAGGTGCTGGCAGATCTTCAGGAGGTCGGCGGGCTTTCCGGCGGAACGATCGTTATCCGGTCGCACGGCGTTCCGGAGTCGGTGCACCGCTTTCTTGAGGAACAGAGGAACGAGAGGGGAGAGCCGAAATTTAAGATCATCGACGCGACCTGCCCCTTCGTAAAAAAAATACATCGGATTGTGCAGCAGAAAAGCGGGGAGGGATATCAGATCCTTGTGATCGGCGACAGGAACCACCCCGAGGTCGAGGGCACTACCGGTTGGAGCCGGACGCCGGTCTGGATTGTGGAAAATGAGGAGGAAGCAGAAAAAATTGTACTGCCCGAGGGCAAAAAGCTCTGTATCGTGGCGCAGACGACATTTAATTACAAGAAATTTGAAGATTTAGTTGAAATTATTGAGAAAAAGAGGTATGATATACTTGTTGTAAATACGATATGCAACGCGACGGAAGAACGTCAGGCGGAAGCAAAGGCACTCGCCGGGCAGTCGGATGCCATGATTGTGATCGGAGGAAGGTCAAGCTCGAATACGAGAAAGCTTTTCGAAATTTCAAAAAAGGAATGTGAGAACACTTACTATATACAGACACTTGGTGACCTGGATTTCGGTAAGATGAAATCTTTTCGTAGCGTAGGTATTACAGCAGGGGCATCCACCCCATACAATATTATCAAGGAGGTTCAAACGAGCATGTCGGAAGAAAATTTCGAGCAATTATTGGAGGAGTCTTTAAAGACAATACACAATGGAGAGGTCGTCGAGGGTGTGGTCATTGGTGTGAAGGAAGACGAAATCGTCCTGAACATCGGCTATAAGGCGGATGGCATCATCACCAGAAGCGAGTATACCAACACTCCGAATGTGGATTTGAGGACTCTCGTAAAAGAAGGCGAGACGATGACGGCGAAGGTTCTGAAGGTACACGACGGGGAGGGACAGGTTCTCCTCACCTACAAGAAGCTGATCGCAGAGAAGGGCAACAAGCGCCTTGAGGAGGCTTTCAACAACAAGGAAGTGCTCCGCGCGAAGGTTGCGGCCGTGCTCGGCGGAGGCTTAAGCGTTGTTGTCGAGGAGTCCAGGGTGTTCATCCCGGCGAGCCTTGTCTCCGATACTTATGAGAGAGATCTCGAGAAGTACAAGGATCAGGAGATCGAGTTCGTAATCAGCGAGTTCAATCCGAAGAGGAGAAGGATCATCGGCGACCGCAAGCAGCTGATCATCGCAAAGAAGAAGGAGATGGCGGAAGCTCTCTTCGCAAGGATCAATGTCGGCGATGTCGTTGAGGGCACCGTGAAGAACGTGACGGAGTTCGGCGTATTCATCGATCTCGGCGGAGCGGACGGACTGCTTCACATTTCCGAAATGTCCTGGGGCAGAGTGGAGAATCCGAAGAAGGTATTCAAGCCGGGCGATGTTGTAAAGGCCTTTATCAAGGATATTCAGGGTGAGAAGATCGCTCTCAGCATGAAGTTCCCGGAGCAGAATCCGTGGAGGGATGCAGAGACAAAGCTGTCTCTGATCCACATCTCCGAGCCCCCGAGACAGGCAGAAATCGCGTATGCCGTCTTCTGCTGGAAAA
>CAMWWR010000170.1 GCA_947178045.1 uncultured Clostridia bacterium | reverse complement strand
GTATCCTGCCTGATTTTCCCCATGCTTGGTTTATTCAGGGCAGGCAGTCCGACGTGGACAGGGGTGGCGGCGGTGGAATTTTGGTGCCTGTATTTTTGTCCTGTCAGTATTTTGTCCTTTTTACACTTTTTCAGGTACGGGGAATGTTGAGAAAATGACGCCTTTGAAATCCAGCGGGCGAAAGCTTTCTGCAAAAAGGCGATGAATCCAATCCGATTTTCGGGAGGTTCTTATGTATCAGTGCAACCTGATTTTTGTAAAAAGCATCGAAGCCATGGTTTTCCTGAATAAGGAAGGATATGACCGCAGTTGTGTCGATTATTTACCGGATGGCTGGAAGGGATATTATCACAACGAGAGGTGCTATCTTGAACCTCTCGCAGGCTCCTGCGTGCGGACGCTGCAGGACGAAGGGAAGTATCCGTATGAATTGTCTGCTTCTGATTACAAACGGGCAGTCCAAAAAGAAAATGATTTTTTTCAGCGTGTCCGGCAGAAGCAAAAAGAAGAGGGCTTTTCGGAATATGCAAAGCAGGTAAACTCGTATTTCAAGAGGTGCGCGCAGTTGTCGCTGGAGGTTCGCCAGGCAGAGACGGGCGGAATTTTATCTGATCTGGAAAGAGCAGTATTAAATGAGAAAAAGGAAAAGCTGGTGGAACTGGAGCAAATTACAGAAGAGCTTTTGAAGGATAAGATGCTGATGTATGCTTGTTCCTACTCCGAAGAGGCGATCCGCGAACGGCAGATACGCCGCAGTGTTCATGCCTGGGAGGAGTTCCGTTACTACCGCGGGCTGTTTGCAAAGCTTCTGGAATTTGAACCATATATATGCTTTGCTTATCAGGACGAGGAAGAACGCAGGGAATTCCGGCTTGTCAACACGGTCTGCCTGGATGAGCTGCAGACCGGTGACCTCGCCCTGCTGTGCAGCAATGATGTTCTGAAAATATTATTGTAGATCCATATCCGTTCCGAGCCACCAGCGAAGCACATCCTGGATTTTCGCATCCCAGTACTTCCACTGGTGGTCCCCCTCAGATTCCTCACTCGTCAGGTCATATCCCAGCTTTTTTACATACTCCCATGCTTTCAGGTTGCCCTGATACAGAAAATCTGAGGTCCCGCACCACGCATAGAGTCTGGGCAGTTTTTTCTTCTTCGCCGCAAGCCTGTCCGCCAGTGCCATCAAGTCGTTATCTGATCCCGTAAGTGCTTCCACGGAAGTGAAAATCCCTTCAAAAAGAGCACGGTTTTCCGGATTTTCTTCCATATTTCTCCGGTAATCCGCCACAATATCCAATGCCCCGGACAAAGATGCCGCCGCGCCGAAGGTATCACTGGCGCCCAGCCCCAGCTTCCACGCTCCGTAGCCTCCCATGGACAATCCTGCGGCCAGGGTATCCTCCGGCTCTGTTGACATCTGTGGGAAAAATTCCCGGCAGATTTTGGGCAGTTCCTGAGAAATGAAGGTCCAGTACTTCATGCCGTAGGCCGTATCCGTGTAAAAGGCAAGATGGGTGGTGGGCATCACCACGGCGATGCCCAGCTTGCTGGTATAACGTTCGATGGATGTTCTTCTCTGCCAGATGGTCTGATCATCGCTCATGCCGTGGAGAAGATACATTGTCTTGTATTTTCCCTTCGAACCCTTCCCCTCCATGCCGATCTGCCCCCAGGTCTGCTGGGGCAATATTACGTCCATATTCATGCTCATTCCGAGCACCGTTGAAAAAAAGTCTACATGTAATAAAGCCATTTTTTACCTTTCCTTTCCGTGCCAATGCCGTAATCTGCCCGCCATTGCTGCAGACTATGTACAGCAATCATGCCCTGAAAATATGCAGAAAGAAAGCGGAGTAATGACGGGAGGCGCTGCTGCAGGTCTGCGGCAGATTTGCCGCTCAGCGGCGAATTTCCAGCAGCTTCGCCTTCAGCTCGTTCTCGATGCGGTTCAGCTCCAGCTCTGCCTCCTGGCGCTTCTGATGGCCCTCGGTCTGAATGCGCAGAACCTCGTCGAGCGTGGAGATCAGAGACTCGTTCGTGATCTTCAGGGTCTCGATATCGACAATGCTGCGCTCGGATTCCTTCGCGGCCTCGATCGTTGCCATCTTGAGCGTCGCGGCGTTTTTGCGGAGCAGCTCGTTCGTCACGTCGGTGACCTCACGCTGCGCCTTGGCAGCCTGCTCGGAATGCGTCACGCCGAGCGCCAGCACCATCTGGCTCTTCCAGAGAGGAATGGTATTGACGATCGTTGACTGGATTTTCTCGGACATGAGCGTGTCGCTGCTCTGCACAAGGCGGATCTGCGGCGCGGTCTGTATGGACACCATTCGGGTCAGCTCCAGATCGTGGAGCTTTTTCTCAAAACGGTTGCACATTGCGGAGAGATCATTTGCCGCCTGTGCGTCCTCCGGCAGACCGGTCTGCGCAGCCTTCTGCATCAGCGCCGGAAGCTCCTCGGACTGAATTTTCGCGAGCTTCTTTTTGCCGGCGAGAATGTACATCGACAGTTCCTTAAAATAGGTCTTGTTCAGATCATACATTTTGTCAAGCATGGCAACGTCCTTGAGCAGCTGCCGCTGATGGGATTCCAGCACCTGTGTAATCTTGTTGACATTGACCTCGGCTTTGGCGTATTTCGCGTGCATGCCGGTCAGGCGGTCGGAGGCCTTGCGGAACTTGCTGAAAAAGCCCTTGTCCTCCTCCTCGTTGAAGCCCTTGAGTTCGGTTACGACATTCGAGAGCATGTCGCCGATCTCGCCGAGATCCTTTGTGCGGACATTGTTCAGCGCAGTCTCGGAAAAATCCGCCATTTTCTTCTGTGCGCCCGCGCCGAACTGCAGGATCATCTGGGAATTGTTCAGATCGATCTGCTCGGAAAAAGCCTCGACCTGCTTCAGCTCCTCCGGGGAGAGACTGCTCTCGTCAAAGGCAGGCTTCTGCAGCTCCTCAACCGCGGCGGACTGCGCTCCCGCGGACAAAGGAGCCTTCTCCTCGGCAAACGGCTCAAAGGTCAGCGTCGGCGCCGCCTGAAAATCCTTCAATACATCTTCACTCATGATAATATCCCCCTTCGTTTTTGCTTCATAATTCAAGGAAACGCTGATTTAATCAGCGCTTCCTTAATGCATCAGACTGTCTTATGCCGTTATTCCGGCCTTGCTTTATCAAATGCGCCCTTTGTCAGGCCCTCCTGCGCGAACATGGTCTGCAGCACGGAGATGTCGGTCGAGATATCGAGCGCGTCGTCCTCGTACATGCTGTCGAGCAGCGTTTCAAAAGCATAATTGATCGTATCCAGCGTAGATTCGATCTCCTTTTTTGCGCTCAGAATATTGTCGCCCTGCACGGACTGGGCGTCGAAGCTGCGGTAGGCGTTGACGAGCTTCAGCGTTGTCGGCAGGTAATAATTGATAAATTTATCCAGATCGTCGACCTGTTCCGGCTGTTCCTCGATGCGAGCGTAGATCTTCCGGATAATTTCCTCGAGATGATCCAGCTTTTTGGAAATGATCTCGCCCGGGATGGCGACGTTTGCCTCGCGGATCTGCGTCAGGTAGTTGTCGCCCGCGGAGAGCACCTGCAGCACCCTCGGCGGAAGCGAGCTGCGGCGATTGCCGGAATCGCCCGCGGCTGCAGAGTCGGAGGAAGCCTGCCTCCCCTCGGCTGCAGAGCCGGAGGCCGCGCCGCCCGACGTGCTGAAGGAGGAGCCGGTTCCCGGTGCGGTATGGAAGCTGGCGTTTCCGGAACCGGCGTCCGTGCCGAAAAATCCGCTTTCGGCGGAGAAATCCGTATCGGGACGGTCGCCGCGGATGCGTCCGGCGGCCAGCCGCTGCTCCATCTGGCGGGCGAGATAGCTGTTCTGTGCCTTCAGATACTGGTCGTAGGTCGCGCCGTTCAGTATGACGCAGGTCTGCTGGTCGTCGATATGCCCCTCAGGAAACATCCCGAGTGAGATCATTTTGCGCAGATCCCGAAGCACAAAGCGCCTTGAGCGTCCGATGTGGGAGGAGAGCTCACGGATGGAGCAGTAGGTGCGGCCGCGGAGCTGGCGGACATACTGATAAAACCGCCGGATGCGCCGGCGCTTTCTCGTACCGACGGCGAGCATGACGCCTCCGACCAGGATGCTCATGCTGAAGAAACTCATCAGGCTGTCATAAACGTAAAAGGGCATAAAACCGATGCCCTCTATCATTCCGAACAGTATGGCCATCAGGAACCCGCCGATCAGTCCGATCGCACCGAATACGGTCAGCAGCGTGCCGGACACACGGCCCGCCGGATTGCGGCTGATCGGGACGATGTCGGCGGCATTGCGGCGCTGCTGCGGCTGAACGGAGTGCTGCGTGCGCGGTCCGGAGTCCGTCCGTCTCTGACTGTAAGACTGAAAGGTTCTGTGCTGCGAGGCGCCGCCCTGCGTGTTCTGGTAGCGGCTGCGCTCCTGCTGTCTGCGGGCCGCTTCCTCGCGGCGTCTTGCCTCGGCGGCCTGCCTTCGCGCCTCCTGCGCCTGCCGGCTGTTGTAGCGGGCGCGTTCCTCCTCGGCCCTGGCGGCGCGCCTGCGGGCGGTGTAATCGGCGCGCGCGTCGCCGCTGACAACCTCGCCCTCCACATGCTCAAGCTGCTCCATGGTCACCTCTTCGTTCTCATAGTGCTGATAAAAGCGGTGCTGGCTTGTATTGATCTGTGCGATGGAGGTGTTGACCGCCGTCGTGATACTTTTATTCAATTTGGAAAAATCGCTCGTCACGAGAGCGTTTTCCACTGCGTTTTCGATCTGATCCGCAAGATCGGAATTATGCATAGCGTCCCCATTTCCAAGCAGTTTAAAAGGCTGCTTTTCTCTTTTCTTCCTGTGCTTGATTATACTGCAAGGCGGCCGAATTTACAATCGTGTTTAACAAATTGTAATCAATTTATAATATTTTTTCGGGCGGCGCAGGTCCGCGCCGGAACCGCGCTGCCGCCGGGGAATCAATCCGGCAGCCCCTTCAGCTTCTCCCGGTAGATCCGCCGCAGGAAAAACGTAGAAAGCGACACGGACACCAGCTCGGCGAGCGGGATGGAAAACCATACGGCGGGGAGGCCGAAGAGCTTTGCCAAAAGCCAGGCGGCGGGCAGAATGACAACGAGCTGCCTCGCAACGGAAATAATCAGGCTGTAAACGCCGTTGCCGAGCGCCTGGAAAACAGAGCCGACAATGATGCAGTAGCCGGCAAACAGAAAGCTGAGGCTGATGGT
>CAMWWR010000169.1 GCA_947178045.1 uncultured Clostridia bacterium | reverse complement strand
CACGCGGCTGTTAACCGCGGTGTTGCTGGTTCGAGCCCAGCTCGGGGAGTTTTTTTGTATCACCGGAATTTACCGGACTTTTTCTTATATGAAAAGTTTTTAAACGATTTGGGCGGGTGTTGTGTCATGGAAGCCGCCAAATTGCATATAATAAAGCAAAGCAGATACGGCGACTTAGCCAAGTGGTAAGGCGTGGGACTGCAACTCCCTGATCGGCGGTTCAAATCCGCCAGTCGCCTTTAACAGGACCGGAAAAAAATATTCCGGTCCTGTTTTTATACATAGAAAACTTTTTTGACCCAAGTCTGCAGAAAGTTTCCCACGAATTATCTGCGGTTTCCTTCAAAGGAACTTTCCTTCAAAGAAACTTTAAGGAAGCGCTGATTAAATCCTCGCTTCCTTAAAGCCTCTGGTGAGATGCAAAGCCTCTTTCAGAGGCTTACGGATTTGGTTTCACTTATACGATTCCGTTCTTTACGGCATAGCGAATGTCCTCGTCACTGATGACAGAGAAAACGCGTGTGCCGTATCTTTCCCGGATAAGCGCGGCTCCCTCCTCCCGCTGGGCAATTACGATGACTGCGGCGACGATTGCTTTTGTTTCGTCAACCAGGCGGTCGATGCGCTCTGTCAGTGTTTTTCCGCTGGAGACAAGATCATCGATGATGACAAGGCGCTCTCCGGCCTCCGGCGTATGTCCGCAGAACATGCGTCCCCTGCTGTCGCTCATCTTTCTGTCGTGGCAGAAGCTTACGGTGACACCGTATTTCTGATAGAGAGAAATTGCTGTTGCCGCGGCGAACGAGATACCGTGGTATGCCATGCCGGCAATACAGTCAAATTCGATGTGATTTTCGCGGATACAGTCGGCAAAAAATTCCCCCAGCTTCGCAATCTGTGCATTGGTGCAGAAATTTTCGCTGTCGATATAGTAGTCTGAGCGGTTGCCTGCCTTCAGTGTGAAATCACCGAATTTCAGCACTCCCGCATCCGCCATAAAGCGGACAAAACGCTCCTTATTCGTCATGGCCTGCAGACGGAAGCCGAACAATTCGTCGATTGTGACGCCGAAATAGTCGGCAATGGAGGGAATCAGCGAGATATCCGGCTGGCAGGCCTCGTTCTCCCATTTGCTGACGGCCTGACATGAAATGTGCAGCGCGGCCGACAACTCCTCCTGTGTGACACCCTTTGCTTTACGCAGCAGCCTGATATTGCTTCCGATGGAATTTATCATGTTTTCCTCATTCCTGCGCTGCTTTTTGCGCGTAACGGGTTTGTGCCAAGCAGCGCACAGACACAAATCTCGTGATTGAAAATTTTAATTTTCAATTCTGCTTCTTTTTGGATGGTTGTCGGGCATGCCTTCCGTTTAATGATCCTCTGCAGATACTTGAATTATAGCGGGAATTTTGTCCGGGAACAATAACGGGGATATATAGTTTTTGTAAACGTAGGGTTGATAAAACGGACAATTGTCAAAACAGCAGACGAATATCAAAAACAGATGAACAGCCTCTTTCAGAGGCTTACGGATTTGCCAGGGAATATGCCGCTTTGCGGCGCAAATCCGGTGCCGGAAACGCTTTAATCAGCGTTTCCCGAAATAAGCAAACAGACGTCGAAGCAGAGCCGACGTCCCGGAACCAAAACTAAATAAAAGGACTGTCCCACTGTTGTCCATGTGACAGGAGCTCAGGGGGACAGTCCATATATCTTTGCCGTTGAATCACGGCTTATTTATTTGCCATTGCGCAGAGCTCGTCGAGCATTTTCGGAAGATCAGTTTCCATTGTCTCGTCGGTGAACTGGCAGGTGCCCACCTTCCTGTGGCCGCCGCCGTTGTATTTGAGCATAAGGCTTCCGACATCAATATTGCAGGTGCGGTTCAAAATGCTGTAGCCTACGGCAGCCGAGCAGCCTGCGCCGCCGCGCCCGCTGACGATCCAGGCGGAAATATTCTGCTCCGGGTACATACTGTATATCAGGAAGCGGTTGCCCGTGTAGATCGGGTCGACACCGCGCAGATCAGTGATGATAACGTTTCCGTCCACGCGGGTGTGAGCAGTTACCATCTCCTTGAACCTGGCGGTCTGCTCGTTGTACACGGCGATTCTTTCCTGCACGTCCGGCAGAGCAAGAATCTCGTCGGTGGTCATAACGCGGCAGCCCTCCAGAAGCTTTTCCATCAGCTGGTAATTCGAGATGGAGAATTGTCTCCAGCGCCCCAGCCCTGTCCGCGGATCCATCAGAAAGCCCACCAGGATCCAGCCGGTCGGATTCATGATCTCGTCAATCGTCAGATTTCCGGAATCGACCTTGTCCACGGCCTCCATCATTTCGGTAAACTGCGGAAAACGTTCCGCTCCGCCGTAATATTCGTAAATAATCCTTGCGCAGGATGGGGTGATACGGCTCTCCCCCTTGTATTTGCCCGCCAGCTGCAGTCTTTCGTGCTCGCTGGAATGATGGTCAAACCATAGGCCGCAGCCTTCGACGTACGGGACATTTGCCAGACAGTCATTTTCATTAATCTCAACCAGGCCATCCTGAAGATCCTTTGGATGGGCAAATTTCCAATGATCGATAATGCCCGCCTCCAGCAGCAGAGCGCCACAAACCAAACCGTCAAAATCCGAACGTGTGACTAATCTCAACGATATATCCTCCTTTGATATGTAATTTCCAAAAAACGAAACCACCTTGATTATAGCATATTTTTTGCAACTTTCCAGCGATTTTGAAAGAAAATCCCGGACCTTCCGGGCGTCCGTCTTTCCAGGCCGTCCCGGAAGGTCCCTTCAATTCCGGACAATTCCTTCCATTGTCCCTGACGTTTCTTTAAACCTCCTTCAGATCGAAATAGTTCAGATCCGCATTCAGTACGTCGGACAGCTTTTTCAGCTCCTGTGCGGTCTCGGCCAGGGAAACCGTCGCGCTGTTCAGCTCGTTCATGGAGGTGTTGGTCTGCTCGGTGGAAGCAGCATTCTCCTCCGCAATGGCGGAGAGATTCGTCATGAGCTCGCCGACATGTCGGCCCGCCTGGCTGCATGTATCCGCCTGCCGAAGTACGGCCCGCATCTCGGATTCGGTAGTGCGGATATCCTCGCTTACCGAGCGGAAACGCAGCTTGGTTTCGTCCAGCTTTTCCTTCTGGTCGCCGATGATGGCGGTCACCTCGTTGATGGACTGCACCGTCTGCTCGGATTCTGCAGACAGACCTGCGATAATGTTATTGATGATGCCGGCGGAGGAATTCGTCTGCTCCGCAAGCTTCTGGATCTCTCCTGCTACAACGGCAAAGCCCCTGCCTGCATCGCCCGCACGCGCAGCCTCGATACTTGCATTCAGCGACAGAAGATTGGTCTGATCCGCGATCGACGCAATCAGATTAACGGCCTCCTGAATCTTCAAAACAGATTCGTTGGTCTTTCGAATCTGCTCCGCAATCTTGCTGAAGGCTTCTGTGGTCAGATCGCTGGATTTACTCAGCTCAAGCATGATGGCCGTTGCCTCCTGCCCCTTGACGTTCATATTATCGGAGGTCTCGGACAGCTTGTCGACGCTCTCGATAATCTCGTCGATATTGGCGCGCATATTGCTTACCTGCTGGGAGGAATTTTCGATATCATCCGCCTGTGAGCCGGCGCCTCTGGAAATTTCGCTCAACGCTCCGCTGATTATGTCGGCGGCTCCCTTCGTCATATTGGCGCGCTCCTCCAGCGTGTTGCCGGATTCAATGAGTACACTGGAAACCTTCTGCAATTTCTGGATGGTTCCCTGCAGATTGTCAAGAAAGCCGTTGATGCATTTGCCGAACTGCGCAAACTCGTCGCGGCGGTTTTCATTGACCCGGACGGCGATCCGGCCCTGCGCGATCTGATCCAGGGAGGTGCGGAAGGAGCTGACGCTCCGGTTGATGCTGGCACTGATGAACAGCGTGATGATCAGCAGCACCAGGGCACTTACGACCAGCACGGTGATGATGAAGGTCGTCGCGCTTTTTCTCACCGTCTCTACCTGCGCGGAGGCGCGGGCGCTGATATCGTCGCAGAGAGAGGAGAGCTGTGCGGAGAGCTGCGCATTGGCTGTTTTCAGCTCCACCATGCGCAGATCACTGTTTTTCAGCGTGGAGAATGCTTCCTTCTTTGCGGCGAGCTTGCTCAGGGAGAGCTCTGCAAGCGCCGGGTCGGTGGTATATTTCGGGATGTTTTCCTCAAGCTCCGCTAAGAGCGCTTCTACCCGGGCGAGACTGGCGCTGATATCCCGTCCCTCGACAACGAGCCTGCTGTAGCTTCTGACCGCATCGTCCAGCTCGCCGACCTTGCCGGCAAAGCCGTATACGCCGGTAACCGCGCCGCCGTACTTATAACCGGAGGTTTCGGTGGTCGGCTCAAAATAAATTTCATACCGCAGAGACTGGTAGTTCTGAGTATCGTAACGATCGACCGGGAACTGTATGGCCACTTCCTCCCACGTCGAGTTTGCCGCATTGAATTTACCGGTCACGCGGATTGCCGGAGCGCCGTTGAAGGTTGTGATCTCAGCGGCCACCAGGCCGTCGCCGGACATTGTCAGTTTCTCGACCTGTGTCAGGTCAACCAACTGCTCTCCACCCGCGCCGGACAGACAGATGTTTGTGATATAATAGTCTTTGTCGTATGTAAAGGTTCCGCCGACGCGAAGAGACAAATTAAGGCGCTTGCCGACAACAGGAAGCTCACGGTCGTAGACTACCCGGCGGTAGCTGCTGCCGTCAACGGTCACGTCCTGTCCGTCGGTTTCAAAATTTGCATCTATCCACTTGATCTCGACCCAGTCGTTATGATTGACCAGATTTTTGAAGCTGTCCGTCAGCTCGCCGCTGGTTTGCATGTAGCGGGCATATGCCCCGGTGCCCTCGTCAAAGCCGCGCGAATTGTGCAGGTCGATGATACTGCGGTAGTTTTCCGTGCTTTTGGCCACGTCGTCCAGAATGGAACGGATGGATTCCTGATAGGAGGAATCGGCGCTGGACTGGAGCTCGGAGACCTCGCGCTGCATCCGGTCGAGATTGTTCAAAATGCTGTCCAGATAGCTTTGATCCACATAATATTGATACAGAGCCTCGTTTGCCTGATTTTGCGACTGCAGAACGCTGATTTCGTTTGCGGCAGATTCCACCCGTCCGTTGCGGGCGTTGCGGGAAATGGAGGAAATTCCGATATTTCCGATCAGGAGAGCGCCCACGATCGCCAGAACAC
>CAMWWR010000168.1 GCA_947178045.1 uncultured Clostridia bacterium | reverse complement strand
CTGCGGGGTCCGGCGGGCAGACGCCGCGCGCGGCGGTCGCGAGAACGCTGATTCCACGGCCGCCGCTCGGGCGCGCCGACGAGCCGACGGGAGCGCTGGATTCGAAATCGACCGACGAGCTGCTCGATATTTTTGAGGATGTCAACCGGCTCGGGCAGACGATCGTGATGGTGACGCACTCGATCAAGGCGGCAAGCCGGGCGGGGCGTGTTATGTTCATCCGGGACGGCGAGGTGTTCCATCAGCTTTATCGGGGAAACAGCGCCAACGAGGAGCTGTACCGGAAAATTTCGGATACTCTTACACTGCTGGCAAACCGGAAAACAGGCATGACGCAGGGGTGAGCGAAATGCGGTCTGTACGGATCCTATATTGCGGGGAACGGCATTTTGCGGCGGCCCCGCGGAAAATGAGGTATGAAAAGAATGAAGCATAATATATATCCGAGGCTGGCATGGACCGGCATCCGGAAAAACGGGCGGCTCTATCTGCCGTATATTCTGACCTGCGCCGGGATGGTGATGATGTTCTATATCGTGTCGTTTCTCGCGTCGAGCGAATATCTCGGCAGCTGCCGGGGCGGCGATATGATACAGCAGCTGCTGTCGCTCGGCTGCGGCGTGATCGGGGTCTTTGCGGCAATTTTTCTGTTCTATACCAATTCCTTTCTGATGCGCAGAAGAAAAAAGGAGTTTGGACTGTACAACATCCTCGGCATGGGAAAATGGAATATCGCGCGCGTGCTCCTGTGGGAGACGCTGATGATTGCCGGGCTTTCGCTGGGCGCGGGAGGCCTGGGCGGAATCCTGTTCTCAAAGCTCGCGGAGCTCTGCATCGTGAATATTCTGAAGGCGGATGCGGTGTTTACCATGGCGATCGACACGGGCGGCCTCGGGAAGACCGTTGTTCTGTTCGGCATAATTTTTGCGCTGATCCTGGCAAACGCGCTGAGACAGCTGCATTTTGCGAACCCGATTGAGCTGCTGCACAGCGAGAATACCGGTGAGAGACCGCCGCGTGCGAACTGGCTCTTCGCTGTCGCCGGAGCGGCGCTGCTCGCGGGCGCATATTATCTTGCGGTGACGCTGGAAGATCCGCTTGAGGTCGTGCTGCTGTTTTTTGTCGCCGTAATCATGGTGATCGTTGCGACCTACCTGCTCTTTATTTCCGGCTCGGTTACAATATGCCGCTGTCTGCAGAAAAACAAGAGGTACTATTACCGGACGAACCATTTTGTTTCCGTCTCGTCCATGGTGTACCGGATGCGGCGCAACGGCGCGGGGCTGGCCTCGATCTGCATTCTCTGTACAATGGTGCTGGTCATGGTATCCTCGACTGTCTGCCTCTACATCGGCGCGGAGGACAGCCTGCACACGCGCTATCCGAGGCATCTGAACATGACGGCACGCGCGAGCGAGGCAGAAATGCTTTCCGGCGGGGAATCAAAGAAGCTTCGGGAGCTTTCGGAGCAGGTGCTTTCGCAGTACGGCAGGACGGCGGAAAATGTGCTGGATTACCGGATCGCCGGAATGACTGCCTGTGAGCAGGACGGCGTATTCCGGACGGAGGATCCGGGCGTGTACGCGTTTCGGGGGAATTACAGGGACGTATGGCAGATCTATATTGTGCCGCTGGAGGACTACAACCGTCTGATGGGAGCGCAGGAGGAGCTTTCCGGCCGGGAAGCGCTCGTCTATACGACGAAGGAAACCTATAAAAGAGACAGTGTTTCCATCGGCGGGAGCGAGCCGTTTGTGGTCAGGAGGACGGTGGAAGACTTTGTTGATAATGCGGAGGATGCGGAGCAGGTCATTCCCTCTCTTTTTCTGATTATAGCGGATTTTGAGGAGGTGGTCGGGGAATTTTCGGGGCTTGTGGATTTTGCCGGGGAAAGGGCATTTGATCTGAAGTGGCATTATGCGTTTGACACAGGCGGGACGGAGGAGGAGCAGATCGAGATATACGACGAGCTTAAAAAGCAGATACGCGAGTACGATATAAAAAACAGCGAGGAGAAGAAAGAGAGCTTTGCCTCGGTGCAGCTGGAGAGCCGTGCGAGGGGAAGAGCGAGCTTTTTCGCCCTGTACGGCGGGCTGTTTTTCCTCGGCATCCTGCTTGGGATCGTCTTTGTCTTTGCCGCAGTGCTTATTATGTACTATAAACAAATTTCCGAGGGCTATGAGGATCAGTCCAGATTTGAGATCATGCAAAAGGTCGGGATGACAAAGCGGGAGATCCGAAAGAGCGTGAATTCGCAGGTGATTACTGTGTTTTTCCTGCCGCTTGCGGCAGCAGGGCTCCATCTGGCGTTCGCCTTTCCGATGATTCAGAAATGTCTGCTGATGTTTGGCCTGACCAACCTGACGCTGCTGATTCTGGTGACGCTTGCCTCTTTCGGATTGTTCGCGCTGCTCTATGTATTTGCCTATCGGATCACCTCGCGCTCGTACTATACGATTGTGAGTGGAGGAAGCGGCGACCGATAGAGGACTCCGGTTCGCTTTGTGAGAAAGCTGCCGAAGCGTCTGACTCCTGAGTTTTGGAGAAAAGCCGGGGAAATCCCGGGACACGGTAATTGAATTTCATTATAAAATGTGATAGAATGCGGAGAGAATCTTTTAAGGAGGTCGGGACCATGAAAGCAAGAGCGTTCTTAATAGCATTCATTTGCATTATCACAGCAATGTCGGCGGGCTGCGGAACCCGGGATGAAGAATCGGATACGGATATCCGGCCGTCGGGGGAGGCCGTCGGGAATAATGCCGCGGAGGCGACGGAGCCGCCTGTAGTGCCGACGGAGACGCAGGTACAACAAAATAAATATAGCGGTCTGTCGATGGATGAGGTGACGGAAATTGCGCGGCAGAATGCCGGGGTTGCAGAGGATCAGGTTCAAAATCTTCGGGTGCTGCTGGAGTCGGAGGGAGAGGGCAGACAGTATGAGGTATCGTTTCGCACGGCGGACCGGGAGTACCGCTACCGAATAGAAGCATCGGACGGAACAATACTGGAAAAGTCGGTCGATGCTATTTCCACGGCTGAAAACACACAGGGACAGGAGGAGGCCGGGAACACCGCGCCGACGGCGACTGCAGTGCCGGAGACAACTACGGAGCCGGCTGCGGCCGTGTCTCCGTCTGCGCCGTCCGGTACGTCCGGAGGTGGAGTTGTCGGAACCGGCGGGACTTCCGGCTCGACCGGCGTGGCGTCCGGCAGTGGAACAGTATCCGTGCCGTCAGATCCAACAGCAGCTGCGGGAACACAGCCGCCCGCGGGACTCACGCAGGACGAGGCAGTCGGAATCGCGGCAAAGGATGCGGGTGTGGCCGTGAGTGAACTGCGGAGACTGCAGGTTAAACTGGACTACGAGGATGGGATACAGGTCTACGAGATCGAGTTTGAGGTCGGAAGTACAGAATACGAGTACGAGATCGCGGTGTCGGACGGAACGATACGGAAAAGGGATATGGAGCAGATCGGCGGTACGCAGAGCGGAATATCTGGTACAGGTACATCCGGAAGCGGAGCTGTCGGAACCGGCGGAACTTCCGGCTCGACCGGCGCGGCGTCCGGCAGTGGAACAGTGTCCACACCGTCAGATCCAACAGCCGCCACGGGAGCACAGCCGTCCGCAGGACTTACGCAGGATGAGGCAGTCGGAATCGCGGCAAAGGATGCGGGCGTGGCCGTGAGTGAGCTGCGGAGACTGCAGGTCAAGCTGGATTATGAGGACGGGATACCGGTCTACGAGATCGAGTTTGAGGCCGGAAGTGCGGAGTACGAGTATAAGATTGCGGTGTCGAACGGAATGATACTCGAGAGGGAAATTGATGATGATTTTTACTGCGGGGATCATCATCACCACCATCATTGAGCGAACCGGAGAAGGGATTCCGACAGGAATATTGTGCGGGAAAAACAGCGGCGGATGAAAAATTCCGTGCGCCAGAAGTATTGTGCTTTTGGTGCACGGAATTTTTTTGCTGTGCAGCCCTTTATTTATAGAAGTCTTTTGCAGAAAAAGCGCGCTGCCGGCTTAAAATTCCCGGTTTGCGCATGCGGCGGGAGGGTGAGGATGCCTTGCTTTTTCTGTGTTTGTGCATTGAAATTGTGCAATTGAAAAGTGGTGAATGGTGCAAAATAGTGCACGATAATTCATGAATTTTTCTTTTTTGTGAAAAAAGCATAAAAGCCACTTGAAAAGCGCAGGGTGATGTGTTAAAATATTCTCATTAGAAAATGCTATTTTGCAGGGGTGCCGGAAAACCCGCAGAGTATGCAGATGACAAAATTATGCAAAATGAATTTGCATATTTGAGCGAACGGCGGACTCTTGTATCCGCGCGGTAGCGGAAGGGGGGAGAAGCCGTGAAAAAGGTAACCATTCAGGATGTGGCCCGCGCGCTGAATCTGTCGAGAAATACGGTGGCCCGCGCGCTCAACAACAGCGATACGGTGGCGTACGAGACGCGCTGTATGGTGATCGAGAAAGCGTGCGAGATGGGGTATCAAAAGGTTTCTCCGGCTGCACTGAGCGAGTTCAGGCTGCGGGGGAGCCAGACGGAGGCGAGGACGATCATCGTGCTGGCAAGGCGTGAGATCTCGGTATTCTGGAACAGCATCATCATGGGGATCTCCGACGCGGCCAACCAGAGCGGCTGCAGGCTGCGGTTTAACTTTATCAGCGAGGAGGAGGAGCGCCGGCTGGCGCTGCCGGCGGATTTTCAGGAAAACATCGACGGTGTTCTTCTGATCAGCGTCTTTTCTGACCGGTATCTGGCCGAGATTCTGAAGCGGGGGCTGCCGGTGGTGAGCCTTGACTGCCCGGCGGACGCAGACCGCAGAAGGGGGCTTGATGTTGTGATCTCGGAGGGACAGGAGAGCGTGCGCAGACTGGTGCAGAGACTGATTGATCAGGGGCTGTGGCGCATCGGCTTTATCGGGGATATCACCTACTGCCGCTCCATCAAGGATCGCTATCTGGGCTATCTCGCGGCGCTGAAGGACAACGGCATTCCGGAGGAGAGGGGGATTGCCGCCACGGAGCATACGGAGAAGCGCTACTATATCGAGGAGGAAGTGGCGGGATATCTGGACGGCCTTGCGTGTATGCCGGACGCGATCGTGTGCGCAAACGACGCGATCGCCATCCTGATGGTCCGGGCGCTGCGCGCCAGGGGGCTATCGGTGCCGGAGGACGTCGCGGTCACGGGCTTTGACAATCAGGAGGAGCTTTCGCGGGTGGAGGCG
>CAMWWR010000167.1 GCA_947178045.1 uncultured Clostridia bacterium | reverse complement strand
GAAGATGGCTATGGAGGAGAGCAGAGCGGAGCTTCAGGATGAGGTGACGGACAAATATTCCCTGCGGGGACGGGTGTTCAACCGCCTGCGGGAGGATATTCTTTCCGGGAAATACGGGGAGGGCGAGGAGCTGCGGGAGATCGCGATCGGCACGGAGATGGGCGTCAGCCGCACTCCGGTGCGCGAGGCGATCCGGCAGCTCGAGCTGGAGGGCCTGGTGAAGATTATTCCGAACAAGGGGGCTTATGTCACCGGAATTTCGGAGAAGGACATTCACGATATTTACCATATCCGGTCGTATCTGGAGGGGCTGTGTGCGCGCTGGGCGTGCGTGCATATCACACAGGAGCGACTGGAACAGCTGGAGGAGATCATCTACCTGTCGGAGTTCCATACAAAGAAAAAGCACTGGGAGCAGGTCGTGGAGCTGGACAACAAGTTCCACGAGGCGATTTACGAGGCCTGCGAGAGCAAAATGCTGGAGCATATTCTCCGTGATTTTCACCACTATGTGGAGAGAGTGCGCCGGATCTCTCTGGCGGAGGGGGAGCGTGCGCAGCATTCCAACCGGGAGCACACGGCCATTCTCGAGGCGATCCGCGCGCGGGACGGCGAAAGAGCGGAAAGGCTCGCGCACGAGCATATTATGCGGACGATCGACAACCTGAGCCGGTGCGGCCAGATCGACGAAAACGAGTGAAATTCTATTTCAGGGAGATAAACAGAAATGGACATCGAGGTAAAAAGGCTTGACAGAAATATGTCGGAGGCGTATCTTAGTTTTTTTGATGATCGGGCTTTTTCGGACGGGAGTGCGGAAAAGGGATGCTATTGCGTCTGGCATCACTGGACGGAGGAGCACGAGCGTGAACGCAGCCTGATGCCGGAAAGCGAAAGACCATATCGTAAGAGAAATTATGCAAGGGAGCTTATACAAAATGGCAGATTGAATGGATTTGCAGCGTTTTGCGATAATCAGATCGTCGGATTCTGCAATTCGGACACCAAGGATAACTATTTCAGGCTGAGCAGGGAAAATCACCCGGACAGCTGGAAGGATTTGAACAAGAATGATAAGGTGCTCGCCATTGTATGCTTTATTGTGGCCCCGGATATGCGCAGAAGGGGAATTGCGAAGGCCCTGCTGGATTATGCCTGTCAGTACGCCGGGGGAAACGGATATGATTATGTGGAGGGGTATCCGCCAAAGGGAGAATTTACGGTAAAGGACTGCGGCGGTTCTGCGTCAATGTATATTGAACATGGGTTTGATATCATTGATATTCCCAATGGTATTATTGCGAGAAAGAAAGTGAATAATCTGTAGGGAGAGCAGAATGACCAAAAAGGTTAGAAGCCGGAAAGGTCGTTGGAGCGATAAGGATAAGCAGAATGGCGCATTTATGGAGACGTATCAGGAATTTTTAGACAGAATCAGTTCCTTTGAAAAAAAGGAAATACACTACGGAAGCGGATACTTCAGGGGCAGTCCCTCAATTTCGCAAAAGGTCGCCCGGGATAACACGTTTCGGAATTTTTACGGGGATACGATTGTTTTTGCACTGGATGATACTATGAAGGAAAAAGCAGCGGAGTATGCGGAAATATTACACCGCTCCGCGCCGGAATGCTTTTGTGAAAGATTGGCTCCGGATACGTTTCATGTAACCCTGCATGATCTCAGTAATTCCCCGGTTTTACGGGACGTGGCGGAGGAGCTGTTTGAGAATGAATACAGAGTAATAGAAAAGGCAAAAGAAATAAAAGAACACGAGAAAGTCAAAATAAAAATGAAAAGTAAAGCCATATTTAATATGGTTGACACCAGTCTGGTTATGGGGCTGTATCCTGCGGATAAGGACGAATACCGCAGATTAATGGAATTATATTTGATTTTTGATGATGTGAAAAAATTAAATTATCCCTTTACGCCCCATATTACGCTGGCATATTATAATATTAACGGATTTGATTTATCGGTCGCCGGAATTCTGGAAGACACGGTCAATCAACTTAATCATAACGAAATGGAAACAGAATTGAATGTCCGTAATCTATACTATCAAAAATTCAGAAGCATGAATGACTATATCGATATAATTAATCTGGTTGCTGCGCCGGATAGGCAACGATAAATCAATCCCTTCTGCTGCCCGGCAGCCGGGCGGAGAGATAACCTTTTCCTGCTTAAAGCGCGGCATCATATCTTTATCACCACATCCACAAAAAATTCATTGTCGCTGTTGGAAGCCTTTGCAGAGCCGCCGTATTTTTCCGCGATGGCAGCGATGGAGGCAAGAAGCTGTTGGTGGAGACCACATACAGCCGGTTGCCCTGGCGGATTTCCGAGGTCAGACTAAAATACCGCCGGTCCTCCGCCAGCCGGATCTCATATACCTCATCTTGCAATTTTTTGAAATCCCTTATTCCGGGCTGGACAGAGCCTCCCACTGTTCCATCAGCGCCTCCAGCCGTTCGGCGATCTCCGATTTCTCCTTGTTGAGCTCCATGAGACGCGAAGGGTTCGAGTATACGGTCTCGTCGGAGAGCAGGGCATCAAGCTCCGCGTCGCGCGTCTCCAGAGACTCGATTTCGGACTCCACCTTTTTCAGGTCGTTCTGGCGCTTGCGCGCGCGCGCCTGCTCCTCCTTCTGCTGCAGCCAGTCCTGCTTGCCGGCGGCAGGGACCTCGACGCCGGACAAGCCGGTTGTTCCGGCTGTATATCCCGCGCCGGCCGTACTGCCGGTTGCCGCCAGACCTCCCGCGACGTTCGCTGTGCCGCCGCCTGCGCCGTTGCTGCTGGAAGCGCCGCGTCCTGTGCCGCCCGTGCCGTGCTCCGCCCCTCCCGCAGTGTTCGCCGGGGTTCCCGACGTGCTCAGGCCGCTGTAAAGCTGCCTGTGATTAGTCAGACGATCGGAGGATTTTGCCGCCGGTGCGTCGGCCAAAGCAAAGCCGAAATACTTCCGCTCGACCTCCGGCTTCTTTTCCAGATAATAGTCATAATTTCCGATATAGTTCAGCAGCGCTCCGCATTCCAGATCAAGAATGCGCGTTGCGGTGCGGTTGATAAAATATCGGTCGTGGGAGACGTAGAGCACGGTGCCGGTGTAGGAGAGCAGCGCGTTTTCCAGAATCTCCTTCGACGTGATATCCAGATGGCGCGTCGGCTCGGCGAGAAGGAGAAAATTCGCCTCGGAAAGCATGAGCTTCGCGAGGGAGACACGCCCGCGCTCGCCGCCGGAGAGCTCGCTGATCCGCTTGAATACATCGTCGCCGGTGAATAAAAAGGCGGCGAGCACATTGCGGACGGCGGTGTTGTCCATGTTCGGGTAGGTATCTTGGATTTCCTCGAATATAGTTTTTTCCGGGTGGAGCACCTGATGCTCCTGATCGTAGTACCCGATATGGACCTTTGCGCCCGGGCGAATCTCGCCGGCATCCGCAGGGAGCAGCCCGTTGATGAGCTTCAGGGTGGTCGTCTTGCCGGCGCCGTTGTTGCCGATGACGGCGACCCGCTCTCCGCGCTTGATCTCAAAATCCAGGCCGGAAAACAGCAGATTGCTGCCGAAGCTCTTGGCGAGCCCCTTCACGGTCAGGACGTCGTTGCCGCTGACGGTGCGCGGCTCCAGGCGGATGTTCATTTCTGTGTTCAGCTCGACCGGCTTTTCGACGCGCTCCATTTTGTCGAGCAGCTTTTCACGGCTCTCTGCGCGCTTGATGGATTTTTCGCGGTTGAAGGAGCGCAGCTTCGCGATGACCTCCTCCTGATGCCTGATCTCCTTTTGCTGATTGAGATAATGATGAAGCTGCGCCTCGCGCAGCGCGGCCTTTTTGACCGCGTAATCGGAGTAATTTCCCTCGTAGGTCTGCGCGTGCGTGTCATAGAGCTCGATGACCTTTGTCACGATGCGGTCGAGAAAATAGCGGTCGTGCGCGATCACGACAACCGCCCCGCCGTAGTTGAGCAGAAAGGTCTCAAGCCATGCGATCGAGGTCATATCGAGATGGTTCGTCGGCTCGTCCAGCAGGATGATGTCGGGGTTGGACAGGAGCAGCTTTCCGAGCGCGACGCGCGTCTTCTGGCCGCCCGAGAGCGCGCTGACCGGCTTGTCGAATTCCTCCTCGGAAAAACCGAGTCCTTTGAGAACGCCGACCGCCTCGCTGCGGCAAGCATAGCCGTTCTGGCGCTCAAACTCGTGATTCAGCGTTGTGTAGGAGGAGAGCAGACGCTCCAGCGCGTCCCCCTCCGCGTTTTTCATCTCAAGCTCCAGCGCGCGGATCCGCTCCTCCATCTGGATCAGCCCGGCCTTCACCGAGAGCACCTCCTCGTAGATTGTATTGTGCGAGGTGAGGTCCTGATGCTGCGACAGGTAGCCGACGGATGCGCCCTTTGCCCAGGTCACCTCCCCCTCGTCGGCGGACAGCTCGCCCATAATGATTTTGAACAGGGTCGATTTGCCCGCGCCGTTGATGCCGACGACCGCGGCCTTTTCACGCTCGTTGATGTGGAAGGACACGCGGGAAAGGACGGTGTCCGTGCCGAAGCTTTTTGTTATATTGCTGCATGATAATATCATAATAATCCCCGTGGATAAAGCATATTTTTTGTTACAGGAAAGCCGAAGGCCGAACTGTAACAATTATTTTGTGCCGTAGATGCGGTCGCCCGCGTCGCCCAGACCCGGCAGGATATAGCCGTTCTCGTTGAGACGCTCGTCCATCGCCCCGATGTAAAGATCAACGTCGGATGTGCCTCCTGAAGCTTTTTCGTGCCCTCGGGAGCCGCGATCAGGCAGAGAAAGCGGATTTTTTTAATGCCGCGCTTTTTCAGCATATTGATTGCCGCGATCGCCGAGCCTCCGGTCGCGAGCATCGGGTCGACGACGAAGATCTCGCGATCCGCCGCGTCCTTCGGGAGCTTGCAGAAATATTCCACGGGCTCGAGCGTCTCCTCATTGCGGTACAGACCGATATGACCGACCTTCGCGTTCGGCGTGAGGTTGAGAATCCCGTCCGCCATGTGCAGGCCCGCGCGCAGGATCGGGACGATGCACAGCTTTTTGCCTGCGATCTCCTTCACGGTCGTCCTCACGAGCGGCGTTTCGATCTCCTTGTCCGCGAGAGGAAGGTTGCGGCTTGCCTCGTAATAAATGAGCATTGCGACCTCGGAGACCAGATCGCGGAACTCCTTTGTCGAGGTTGTCTTCATGCGCATAATGCCGATCTTATGCTGAATTAACGGATGATTCATAAC
>CAMWWR010000166.1 GCA_947178045.1 uncultured Clostridia bacterium | reverse complement strand
CTTGCCGGCACAACAATCTGCTACGGGCTCGGACGGCTCGGCGGACAGCCGCTGCTCTCGGGACTGACGAGGCGCTTCCCGAAAACGCGCCGCGGCTTGGATTCCTCGCTGGAATATTTCAACCGGCGCGGCCCGATCCTCGTGCTGTTCGGGCGTTTTATCCCGCTGTGCCGTACATATCTCGGCTTCGTCGCCGGAGCGCTCCGCCTGCCTCTGCCGGTCTATCTCGGCTACTCCTTCATCGGCATTTTTTTCTGGAACGCCGTTCTGTGCGGGCTGGGTTATCTGCTCCAGAGCAGCTGGCCCGTTGTGGCGAGCTGGTACACCCGCTATAAAAACATTCTGATTCCTCTGCTGCTGGTGGCGCTGCTGGCCGGACTGTCCCTTCGAAAGACCTCCAAACAGACGCCGCGCAGCAAATAAGCGGAGCGCGCACAGCGCAGCTTCGGTGCGGGGAACACTCTTATCAGCGCTTCCCTGTCACCGCACTGCTGCAAAAATAATGGACAAAATTACCTGTACGACAAAGTAGATAATGATGCCCGTGATAACAACATTTCTGGTTCTGGAGCCGCCGGCCATTTTGTTGCCCTGTCTGGTTGACTCCTGCACGGCCTCGCTCGCAAGCATCGCCCGGCGGCGCGGCTGTCCCGCTCCCGCCGGGGCTCCCTGCTGTGCCCCGCCGGTTCCGTAGGCTGCCTCGTAATCCTTCCGGAAGGAGGCGTCCTCGCTGTCGCGGTATGTATCGTCGTGCGCATGCTGGTCCGCCGCATGCAGATTACAGTCGCACTCGTTCGGCTGGGCCGACGGCTGTGAGTTAAACTCCGCCGAGGTATCGACATAAACCGGCTTTTTCACCCTGGAGCCGCAGAAATCACAGCTCCCCTTCTTCGTCATCTCGTGGTCGCAATATGGACATAACATTTTCTTCATAAAAAACTTCCTCCAGCCTCACCTTACCGAATTGATATCCGCAAGCATATCGATGACAGCCTGCCGCGATGCCTCCGCAAAATGCTCCGGTCCGAATGCCGCGTATTTTTCCTGTTTGTACGCCGCGATGATTCCCCGCGAGGAATTTACAATGGCTCCGAGGCCGTCGGAATTAAAATAGTCCGTCAGATCGGATGCCTTTCCGCCCTGCGCGCCGTAGCCCGGCACGAGGATGCACGCCTTCGGCATCAGCTTACGAAGCACCCTGCCCTGCTCCGGCCAGGTCGCTCCGACGACCGCACCGACCGCACTGTAGCCGCACGCGCCGATGCAGTCCCCGCCCCACTCATTTACCTTCTCACCGACAATCTCGTAGAGCGGTCTGCCGTCGATCAGCCGGTCCTGAAACTCGCCGCTCGACGGATTGGAGGTTTTTACCAGCACAAAAATGCCTTTGTTTTCCTCCCGGCACACATCGACGAACGGCTTTACACCGTCCGTGCCGAGATACGGATTGACCGTGATAAAATCCTCCGCAAAGCCGCGCAGCTTTTTTCCGCCGACCGTAACAGTGCCGAGATGTCCGGCCGCATAAGCCGCCGAGGTCGACCCGATGTCGCCTCTCTTGACGTCGCCGATGACAACAAGTCCCTTCTCTTTGCAATATTCCACCGTTTTTGCAAACGCCGCGACGCCCGGCACACCGAACTGCTCATACATCGCGATCTGCGGCTTCACCGCCGGAATCAGATCAAAAACCGCGTCCACAATCGCTTTATTGAACTGCCAGACCGCCTCGGCCGCCGCCTCAAGCGTCTCGCCCTTCTCCTCGATGGCCCGGTTTATCAGCGCCTCCGGCACGAACGCGGGCATCGGGTCCAGCCCGACCACGACCGGCGCATTTTTTTCTGTAATCTGCCTCATCAGTTCATCTATCATATTTTTCCCCATTTCTGCGCTGCTTCCTGCGCATCTCAAGTTTGCGGAGTCCACCCGGCAAAGCCTCCGGCCCGTTCCGTTTCACACCTCGTACACGATTTCCCCGTTCACCATCGTCAGCATGATTTTGCCGAAAACCCTTTTCCCATGGAACGGCGAATTTTTCCCCTTCGAAAGGAATGTGTTCACATCGATCGTGTACTCCGCCTCCGGGTCAGCAATCACGAGATCCGCGATATGTCCCTGCGAAATATCTCCCTTATCGATCCCGAGAATGCGCGCGGGATTCGTGCTCAGCTTCTCCACAAGCTGCATCGGCGTCAGATGTCCCTTTTTCACCAGCTCCGTGTACGAGAGCGCGAACGCCGTCT
Source organism: uncultured Clostridia bacterium (assembly GCA_947178045.1). Lineage (GTDB taxonomy): Bacteria > Bacillota > Clostridia > Lachnospirales > Lachnospiraceae > RGIG4057. Next base: position 3,011 of record CAMWWR010000166.1, on the reverse strand, counting down.
CCGAGCCTACGATGCCGAACGGCGCGCTCCGGAAGGACCGCTCCTTCTCCTGCGCGGAATGCGGCGCGTGGTCGGTCGCGATCACCTCCATCGTGCCGTCGGCGAGCCCTGCGATCAGCGCATCCGTGTCGGCGCGCGTGCGCAGCGGCGGATTCATCTTGTAATTTGCATCGTCGCCCGGTATGTCGTCCTCCGTCATTGCGAAATGATGCGGGCACACCTCGGCCGACAGCCTCACTCCAAGCTCCTTGCCGAGCCGCACAAGCGCCACGCTGTCCGCGGTCGAGCAATGACACAGATGCAGCCTCACTCCCGTTTCCTTCGCCAGCAGAATATCGCGCGCCGCAATCACATCCTCCACCGAATTCGTAATGCCCGAAAGCCCAAGCTCCTCCGCTTTTTTCCCGGCGTTCATCACGCCCCCGGCCAGAAGCCGGCGGTCCTCACAGTGCGCCAGCACGACAAGCCCCGCCGCCGCCGCTCTTTTCATTCCTTCCCTGTACAGGAACGGATCCATGACGGATTTCCCGTCCTCGCTGAGCGCCAGCGCCCCGGCCGCGGCCATGCCCTCGATATCCGCAAGCTCCGATCCCTGCTGTCCGACCGTCACCGCGCCGACCGGTATGATGTTGATGAGCGCGTCCTTCTCCGCCTTAAAATTCAGATATTCGACCATGACCCGGCTGTCAATAACCGGCTGTGTATTCGGCATCGGACAGATCGTCGTAAAGCCGCCCGCCGCCGCCGCCATCGCGCCGCTCGCGATCGTTTCCTTGTACTCGAAGCCCGGCTCCCGCAGATGCTCGTGCAGATCGACAAAGCCGGGCATCACATACCTGCCCGACGCGTCGATCACACGGTGCGCCTCCGCGCTGATCTGCGGCCCGATCTCCGCCACCGTCTCGTCGACCACAAGCACATCGTTTACGCCGCAGAGCCCGGTCGCCGGATTCAGCACCATGCCTCCCTTAATTAAAGTAATCATAAGCCCTCTTATTCCGCCGCGTCAGCGGCTTTGGAATTTTGCTGTGCATCAGACGTCAAACGCCCGCTCGATATCGTTCAGCAGCATCTGGTTCGTGATATAATTCTCAAACTCCTCCTTCGTGACAAAGCGGTGGTCATGCAGCTCCTCCGACAGGACCACCTCATCCGTGAGCGCCATGCACTCATAGCTGATGCCGATATGATGCACGTCCCCGACCATGTAGGACCAGGTGTACGCGATTCGGTCGATCAGAGTCTCAAGGCCCACCTGCTCGCGGATCAGGCGCACGACCGCACGGTCCGGCGCTTCCCCGAAGTCGATCCTTCCGTCAATGAATTCCCACTGATACGGATTCTCAATTCTGTCGTCATACCAACGCTGCACAAGCAGATACCGCTCCTCGAAACGAACGATTCCCTTTACAACTATCTGATATTTTTCCACGGCTCTCCTCCTTTTATTTAAATATTTCCTTGCCCTGCTGTTTTTTCTGATGATAATCTGCCGCCGTCACTCATACTCCACCGCCGTCAGGAACAGGCCCCGCGCCTCCAGGCGCTCCCCTGCCTTCGACCGGTCCTTACCCTCGATGATCTGCCTTATATCCCGCGGCTCCAGCTCGCCCTTTCCGGCCGCCAGCACCGTGCCCGCCATGATCCGCGCCATATACGGCCAGAAGTCGTCCCCCGTAATGCGGAACAGAACCTCCTTTTCGTCGCCGTATACATCGAATTCCCGGATGGTGCGCACCGTCGATTTCTTCATCCGTCGGTTTTCCGAAAATGCGGCGAAATCCTGCTTTCCGTGAAAGCAGGCCGCCGCCTCCTTCATCCGCTTTATGTCCGGCCTCTTAAAGCAATAGTAATTGTATTTACGCTCAAACACGGACGGCGTCTCCCCGACGGAAATATGGTATTCGTAGGTGAAGCCCTTCGCCAGAAAGGCGGCGTGAAACCGGTCCGGAACATCTGCCGCCTCCAGCACGGCAATATCGCGCGGCAGAAAACGGTTCAGATAGTGGCGGATCTCGACGCAGGTCATGTCCGTGTTCGTATGGAAATTCGCGACCTGGCCGCTCGCATGTACGCCGGCCTCCGTGCGCGCCGCGCCGATCACCTCCGTTCTCTCATTGTCCATCCGGGAAAGCACCTCCTCGAGCTTTTCCTGAACGGTCATCCCTTTCGCTCCTGCAGCCGGCCTCTGCCAGCCGTCGTAGCGCGAACCGTCGTATTCTATTGTAAGCCTGATGTTTCTCATGCCGCCTCCATTGCTTATAATCAGTGTACCATACAAGGTTATCCTTTGGCAATTCAAAAATGAAGATCGTAAGGGGTGACCTGGTACACCTTGTAATTGATCCAGTTGCTGTAAAGCGTATTCGCGTGCGCCCTCCACATCAGCTCCGGCCTGCGGTCCGCGTCATCGTCGGGATAGTAATTTTTCGGCAGCTGGATATTCAGCCCCTTTTCCATATCCCGCCTGTACTCCCGGTCGAGCGTGATTCTGTCATATTCCGGATGCCCCATCAGAAACACCTGACGGCCCTCATCGGCCATGCACAGGAATACGCCGGCCTCTTCGGAGTCCGCAAGAATGGTAAGCCCTTCGCACGCCTCAATATCCGTTCTCGCGACCTCGGTATAGCGCGAGTGCGGCGCGTAGAAAACATCGTCAAACCCCCGGACAAGCGGCTCCCGCCTCACCAGCACGCGATGCCGGAAAATGCCGAACAGCTTTTTGTCAAGCTGCCGCTTTTTCAGCCCGAAATGATAGTACAGTCCCGCCTGCGCTCCCCAGCACACATGCAGCGTCGAGGTCACGTTCGTCTTGCTCCATTCCATGATGCGGGAGAGCTCCTCCCAGTATGTAACCTCCTCGAATTCCATCATCTCAACCGGCGCGCCGGTAATGATGAGCCCGTCGAATTTTTTGTCCCTGACATCGTCAAAGCACAGATAGAATTTGTCGAGATGGCTGGTCGCCGTATTGTGCCCGACGTAGCTGCTCGTCGTCAGAAACGTGA
>CAMWWR010000165.1 GCA_947178045.1 uncultured Clostridia bacterium | reverse complement strand
GCCTCCGCCATTGCCCCTGATGACGAGCCGGTCCAGTGCGATCTTGTCCGCAGTCGCTATATGACGGGACAGCGCAGGGAGGCCATGGACCGCTACCACAAGGTGCTCCGGCTCTTCTATGACAGGTTCGGCATCGATCCTTCCGAGGAGATTATGAGCCTGTATCAGGAGATCAGCCGTGAGGAACTCTCCCCGGTCGCGGATCTGAATATCATAAAGAAAAAGCTGAGAGAGCACAACGCAAAACAGCGGGCCTACCTCTGCGATTTTTCCGTGTTCCAGAATTTTTATCACGTCGAGGCGCGCAGCGCGCTGAGGAACGGCCTTTCCGTTTTTCTCTGCCTGATCACCCTGGAAACCGTGCCCGGTGCCGCAAAGCCGTCGGACGGCAATTCGCTGATGGCCTCCGCCATGGCGCGCATGGCCGACACGATCGGGCATTCCCTGCGCGCCGGCGACATCTATGCCCGCTACTCGGTATGCCAGTACATCATCATGCTCTCCGCCGCCAGCTACGAGAATTGCACCAAGATCGGCGAGCGCATCACAAAAGGCTTTACGGCGCTGAAGCCGAGGCTGAACGTCAATGTCTCCTGCACGCTGAGCGAGCTGGAGCCGCTTCGGTTTGAGAACGAGGGCCGCCGGAATCCGGAGAGGGCCGGGGATTAAGGAAGCACTGATTTAATCAGCGCTTCCTTAGAGCCTTCAGCGGGATGCAAAGCCTCTAAAAGAGGCTTTCCTCTTTCAGAGGCTTCCGGATTTGCCGGGAAATACGCTGCTTCGCGGTGCAAATCCGGTGTGGGAAATGATATCAGCAGTGTTTTCCCAGATGGAAGCGCAGCATCATTGTCAGCAGGATTCTCTTCTACAAAATCATTGTCAACTGAATTCTCTTCTTCTGCAGGTCGACACTCATGACCTTCACCTCGACGATATCCCCGACGCTCACAACATCGAGCGGATGCTTGACAAACCGGTTCTTCGCCATCTGAGAAATATGCACGAGCCCGTCCTGGTGCACGCCGATATCGACGAACGCGCCGAAATCAATGACATTCCGGACGGTTCCCTTAAGCACCATCCCCTCCGCCAGATCCTTCATCTCCAGCACATCCGTGCGCAGAATCGGCTTCGGCATCTCGTCCCGCGGGTCGCGCCCCGGCTTCTCTAGCTCCTTGATAATATCACTCAGCGTAATCTCACCGATGCCGAGCTCGGCGGCCAGCTTCTTCCTGTCACGGATCAGGGAGCCAAGATGGGATAATCCTGCCTTTTCTGCAGATACAGCCTCCCCTTTGCCATCAGCTGTCTTCCTGCCGCCAGACGTCTTTCTTCTCTCGTCCGCTTTCTCCTCCGCCGGTATCCCCGCGCCCATCGCCTTCATAAGCAGCTGGCCCATGGCGGTATTCGCATTGCGGGCCTGAACCGTTTTTTCCTTTCTGCGGCCTTCTCTGCGCTCTCTGGCCTCCGCTGCCTGCTCGGCCTCCTTTGCGGCCTTCCTTGCCTGCGCCTGTGCGCTCTTTGTCTCCGCCTGCAGCTTCTTGATATCGGAAACCGCGAAGCCGAGGCTCTCCAGCAGCTTCTCCGCGGCAGCGTACGATTCCGGATGCACGCTCGTCGCATCGAGCGGGTTCGTGCCGTCGGCGATGCGCAAAAAACCCGCGCACTGCTCGAACGCCTTCGGCCCGAGCTTCGGCACCTTCAGCAGCTGCTGCCTCGTGCGGAATTTCCCGTTCTCCTCGCGGTAGGCGACAATATTTTTCGCAATCGGCTTTGAAATTCCGGAAATATACTCGAGCAGCGCCGCTGACGCCGTATTCAGGTCGACACCGACCCGGTTCACGCAGTCCTCGACAACGCCGGTCAGCGCGTCGCTGAGCTTTTTCTGGTTCATATCATGCTGATACTGCCCGACGCCGATCGCCTTCGGCTCGATTTTGACAAGCTCCGCCAGAGGGTCCTGCAGCCGCCTCGCGATCGAGGCCGCGCTCCTCTGCGCAACGTCGAAATCCGGGAACTCCTCGGTCGCCAGCTTGCTCGCCGAATATACGCTCGCGCCGGCCTCGCTGACAATGACATACTGCACCGGCCTGTCGAGCTCCTTCAGCAGCTCGACGATCACCTGCTCGGACTCGCGCGACGCGGTGCCGTTGCCGACAGAAATAAGAGTGATATTATACTTTTCGATCAGGCGCTTCACGATGCGCTTCGCCTCGTCCACCCGCGCCTTTGAGGAAGCGACCGGATAAATGACCGCCGTGTCGAGCACCTTGCCGGTCGCGTCGACAACGGCGAGCTTGCAGCCCGTCCGGATGCCCGGGTCCCAGCCGAGCACAACCTGCCCGGAGATCGGCGGCTGCATCAGCAGCTGTCCGAGATTCCGCCCGAATACATGGATAGCGCCGTCCTCCGCCTTCTCGGTCAGCTCGTTCCGCAGCTCCCGCTCGATTGCCGGGGCGATCAGGCGGTCGTAGCTGTCACGGATTACCGCCTTAATCGTGTCCTCCGTAACCGGGTTGCCCTTCTTTACAATCTGGTTCTCGAGCCAGGTAATAATCCGGTCCTCCGGCGCAATAATCTTTACGCTCAGCACCTTCTCGGCCTCGCCGCGGTTTAAAGCCAGCACGCGGTGTCCCGCCAGCTTGTCCAGCTTTTCCTCGAAATGATAGTACATCTCGTAGACCGTCTCCGCCTTGTCGTCCTTCGCCTCCGAGCGGATGCTTCCCACCTCGCTCGTGAGCGCGCGGATCTGAATGCGGTACTCCGCCTCGTCGGATACGCGCTCGGCCAGAATATCCATCGCTCCCTGCAGCGCCTCCTGCGCGTCCGCGACCTCCTTCTCAGCGCTCACATACGCTGCGGCGGCCTCAAGCAGCGGCGTTTTCGTCTCCTGCTGCCAGATCAGCTCCGCCAGCGGCTCCAGCCCCTTCTCCTTCGCAATCGTCGCCCTCGTGCGGCGCTTCGGGCGGTACGGGCGGTACAGATCCTCGACGACGACCATTGTTTCCGCCGCGAGGATCGCCGCCCTCAGCTCCTCCGTCAATTTCCCCTGCTCCTCAATGCTGCCGAGCACCTGCTCCTTCTTCTCCTCGAGATTGCGCAGGTAAATAAGCCGCTCCGAGAGATTCCGAAGCACCTCGTCATTGAGCGAGCCCGTCACCTCCTTGCGGTAGCGCGCGATAAACGGGATCGTGTTTCCCTCGTCGATCAGCTTTATGGTCGCCTCGACCTGCTCCCGCCGGATTCCCAGCTCCGCCCTCAGTTTTTCGATAATATCCATTTCCAGATAACTCCATTCCCAAATAATAATGCCGCTGTCATTCCGAATTCCGATTTCTTTGCGGCAGACTCAATGCTCTGACACAGAGCCTGCCGCGCATCGCCGCTTCCTACTTCACGATCTCATCGTAGACCGGTCTGAGCGCCGGATAGATCTGGCGGAAGGTCTGATATTTCTTCTCGTATTTTTCTACGAGCTCTGCCTCCTGCTCCGTCGTGCTCACCACCTTGATCAGCTTTGCGGCAGCCTCCTCCACGGACGCAAATTTGCCGCAGCCGACCGCGGCCAGAATCGCCGCGCCAAAGCCCGGGCCCTCCTCGCTGTTGATCTTGTCAACCTTCACATTCATGATATTTGCGACGATCCGGCACCAGAGCGGGCTCTTTGCGCCGCCGCCGTTCAGGCGCACGCGCTCGATTTTTACGCCGAAGGAGCGGGCGATCTCCAGCGCATCGCGCAGGGCAAAGGTGACGCCCTCCAGCACCGCCTCGGTCATATCCGCGCGCGTCGTATCCATTGTCATGCCCACAAACGTACCTCTCGCGTTCGGATTGTTGTGCGGCGTGCGCTCGCCCATCAGGTACGGAAGGAAGAACACCTGGTTGTCGCCGAGCTTGCAGATGCCCTCCTGCTCCTTCGGATAATCCTTCGTGCCGATGATCTCATCCATCCACCATTTATTTGCGGAAGCCGCGGACAGCATACAGCCGAGGAAATGATATTTGCCATTCGCGTGGGCGAAGGAATGCATTGCGTTGTCGGCATCCACGGCAAACTCGTCCGTCGCGATGAACACGGTGCCCGAGGTGCCGAGCGAAACGCTGCACATGCCGTGCTCCAGCGTGCCGGTGCCGACCGCTCCTGCCGCGTTGTCCCCCGCGCCCGCGATCACGCGCACGCTTTCCGGAAGTCCGAGCTCCTCCGCCGACTGCGCCGTCAGCGTGCCGACCGCCTCATACGATTCGAACACCCTTGCAAGCTGTTCCTCGCGGATGCCGACAAGCTCGATCATCTCCTTTGACCAGCATTTGTTCTTCACATCAAACAAAAGCATGCCCGAGGCATCGGAAACGTCCGTGCAGTGAACGCCGGAAAGCCGGTATGCGAGATAGTCCTTCGGCAGCATGATCTTCTCGATCTTTGCGAAGATCTCCGGCTCATGCTTCTTTACCCACAAAAGCTTCGGCGCCGTAAAGCCGGTCAGTGCCATGTTTGCCGTGTAAGAGGAAATCTTCTCGCGCCCGACCGTAATATTCAGATAATCGCATTCCTCCTGTGTGCGGCCGTCATTCCAGAGGATGGCCGGACGCAGCACGTTGTCGTCCTTGTCAAGAATAACAAGGCCGTGCATCTGGCCGCCGAAGCTGATGCCGTCCACCTGACTGCGGTCAAATCCGTCGAGCAGTTCCTTCATGCCCGACACGAACTGCGTCCACCAGTCCTCCGGCTTCTGCTCCGACCAGCCCGGCTTCGGAAAGTACAGCGGATACTCCCTGGTCACAATGTTTTTGATTTCTCCGCTCTCCTCCATCAGCACGAGCTTGACCGAGGAGGTCCCCAAATCCACACCTACATAAAGCATACCCTTTTCCTCCATATTCTGATTATTTTTTAATTGTTCATTTACTAAACTAATTATGTATGCTACACTGTCTATGATAACAATTCTCCGAAGTTTTGTCAATCAATCTGTGACGCGGAAGCACGACAAACGCAGGAATGAATAAACCATGAACAGAGTGTTATCAAAATGTAAAAATCGAGCAGATTTTCACTATACTTTCGGAGGCATCATGTATAAATATTTGGTTTCGGGAAATTTTTCTGTATATTCATTGGATCTGTTAACAGAATGTTCATTCATGCGTTTGTCGTGGACGCGGAAGCCGAACTGCCGTTACAGTTCAGCCTTCTGTTTCTGCGAGGTGTTTTTATTAGGCAATTGCGAAACGAAATGTCAACCTTAATTGTAAAGGTACAAAAATCCGTC
>CAMWWR010000164.1 GCA_947178045.1 uncultured Clostridia bacterium | reverse complement strand
TCCTTGAGATGACAACGCCGCCCCTGCCGCGCACGGCGGACACGGGCGTGATCGATCCGGTGGCGAATGACTTTTCGGCATTCGTGTTTAAAATTCAGGCGAATATGAACAAGGCGCACCGCGACCGCATCGCGTTCATGCGCGTATGCTCCGGCAGGTTTGACGCCGAGGAGGAGGTTTTTCATGTGCAGGGGGGCAGAAAGCTTCGCCTGTCGCAGCCGCAGCAGCTGATGGCGCAGGAGCGCAAAATTCTTGACGAGGCGTACGCGGGCGATATCATCGGGGTGTTCGATCCGGGCATTTTTTCGATCGGCGACACGCTTTGCGCGCCCGGAAACAAATTTGTCTATGAGGGAATTCCAACGTTCGCTCCGGAGCATTTCGCGAAGATTCGCCAGATGGACACGATGAAGCGCAAGCAGTTTGTCAAGGGCGTGACGCAGATCGCACAGGAGGGCGCGATCCAGATTTTTCAGGAGTTTAATACCGGAATGGAGGAAATTATCGTCGGCGTGGTCGGCGTTCTGCAGTTTGACGTATTAAAATTCCGGCTGGAGTCAGAATATAATGTGGATATTCGGCTGGAGCCGCTGCCTTATGAGCACATCCGCTGGATCGAAAATAAGTCGGAGGTCGATGTGGCGGGGCTGTCGCTGACCTCGGACGCAAAGAGGGTCAAAGATATGAAGGGGAATCCGCTTCTGCTGTTCGTGCACGCGTGGAGCATCGGGACGGTTCAGGAGCGCAATAAAAATCTCAGGCTGGCGGAATTTTCGAGAAATTGAATTTCTGCAAATGGGGTTTCGCGGAGCGGAAGCTTTGTGGCATGAAAGAAGAGGAGGAGCGGAAATGGGACTGGATGTCATAATCCCGGTATACAAGCCGGACAAAAAATTTGACAAGCTGTTTGTGCGGCTTTTGTCGCAGACGGTAAAGCCGGACAGCATTATCCTGATGAATACCGAGGCGGCGGGCTATTCCTGCGCCGATCTGGAACAGCGTCTGAAGCGGCTGATGCGCCGCCAGAAGCTCTACGGAAAAAAGCAGGTCGGAGTGCGGCTTGTTCCGGTGCGCAAGGAAGAATTTGACCACGGCGGCACGCGCAGGCTTGCCGTGGAGCTGAGCAGTGCGGACTATTTTGTAATGATGACGCAGGACGCGGTGCCGGCGGACGATTACCTGCTGGAGCGCCTGCTTGGCGCGGTCCGGGAGGAGGGCTGCGCCGCCGCGTACGCCAGACAGTGCGCGCCGTTCAACGCCAGTCTGGTCGAGCAATATACGAGGCTGTTCAATTATCCGACCGTGAGCTGCAAAAAGACCAGGGAGGATCTGCCGCGGCTCGGTATCAAGACCTGGTTCTGCTCCGACGTCTGCGCTGCGTACAAGCGCGCCGCGTACAACGAGGCGGGGGGCTTTGCGCAGAAGGCGATTTTTAATGAGGACATGCTGATCGCGTCTCAACTGATCGAGCTCGGCTACAGCATTTCGTACGTTGCCGAGGCGAGGGTGACGCATTCGCATAATTATACGCTGGCACAGCAATTCCAGCGCAATTTTGACCTCGGCGTTTCGCATGCACAGAACCGGCATGTTTTTGCGGGCGTGTCCGCCGGCAGCGAAGGAGCGCGGCTGGTGCGCAGCACGCTGCAATATCTCGTGGGGCAGCGCCGCTATCTGGACATATTGGATCTGTTTCTCCAGAGCGGGGCAAAATACCTTGGCTTTTTCCTCGGCAGGCATTACTATATGCTGCCGGGGAGGCTTGTGCTGAAATGCACGGGAAACGTAGGCTATTTTGAACCGCACGAGCCCGCGCAGCGGAAGAGCGAGCAGGCCGATAAGCAGGAAGTGCGGGAAGATTGGCAGTAAAATGCAGCTGATTGATGAGAAGCAGGCTGACCGGCGTGGACATGCAGGCCGATAAGCAGGAAGCGCGGACTGATAAGCGGAGAACGTAGACTCATGCAGGGAAAACAGGGCAGGACAGCAAGCCCGGACAGGAGGAAGCTATGGACAGGATCGTGATACTGATGGCCGCGTGGAACGGCGAGCGCTACCTGGCAGAGCAGCTGGACTCGATTTTGGCACAGGACTGGCCGAATTGGAAGCTTGTCGTGCAGGACGATAATTCGCAGGATTCCACCCCCCGGATTTTATCGGCTTACGCCGAGCGATACCCGGACAGAATTGCCGTGCGGCGCAATCCTCAGAATATGGGGGCGACCGGGAATTTTCTGGCGCTTCTGGAGGAGGCGGTCTCTGAGAGCCGGATGGCGGAGAAGGCGGGAGAACGTGTGAGCCGCACCTATTATATGTTTGCGGATCAGGACGATATATGGCGGCCGGACAAGGTGCGCCGGACTCTGCGGCGCATGAAGCGGCTTGAGGCGCGGTACGGGGAGACGACGCCGGCGCTTGTTTTTACGGATGCGGAGGTCGTGGACGGGGAGGGGGCGCACAGGGCGGACTCCTTTTGCGACCTGCAGCATCTGAGGGCGGAGAACCGCAGCCTGGCGCATCTTTTGATGGAGAATGTCTGTCAGGGCTGTACGATGCTGCTGAACGAAGCGCTGGCCGGGCGTGTGCGCCTGCCCGAAACGGATGCTGAAAGGAAGGCGATCCGTTACCATGACTGGTGGACGGCGCTCACGGCAGCAGCCTTCGGACACATAAGCTTTCTGTCCGAGCCGACGATGCAGTACCGGCTGCACGGAAATAATGTGGTCGGCGCGAGCAGCTTCGGAGCTTATGTGAAGCAGAGAATGTCGGATTGGCGGGAGCAGCAGCGGGCGCTGCAGGCGACCTGGCAGCAGGCCAGTGCCTTTCGCGCCTGTTATGGGCAGGAGCTTTCCGGCAGAAAAAAGGAGCTTGTGGACGCATTCTGCCGTATGCCGCAGGGGGGGCCTGTTGTGCGCTGCGGTCTGCTGCTGAAATATCGCTTTTATAAGAGCGGCCTGGTCAGAAATATCGGCCTGCTGCTGAACCTTTTGAGGTAGAGGGACAGGAAAGCTTTTTCGCGCCTCTTAGAATCCTTTTATGTACCGTGCGTTTGCTTTTGGCGATTGTTCAAAATCCCGGCGGTTTTCGGGAACCGGACAATCGCCTGTTTCGTCTAATAAACAAAAGCAGCTGCCGTTTACGCGGCGGGGGATGCGGGAAGGATGGGCGGCGCGGGAATTGGGGGAAGTATGGAACGGGACGGATCGCTCCGGCAGCAGCATTCTGCGCAGGAAGAATATACCCTGGAAGCGCTGATGCGGGAGTATGGGGACGAGGTGCTGCGGCTGGCCTGTCTCTATGTGAAGGATATCCACACGGCGGAGGATATGTTTCAGGAGACCTTTCTGAAGGTAAATCAGAAGCTCGGAACCTTTGAAGAGAGATCGCATATAAAAACCTGGCTCTTGAGCATCGCCATGAATACCTGCAGGGATTATCTGAAGAGCGCTTATCACAATAAGGTTGTGCCGATGTACGATTTTGCGGAGGAACGGCTGAGCACCGGGGAAGAGTTTGAGCAGGTGGAGAAAGAGGAGCGGGCTGATACCGTCAGGGAGGCTGTCATGTCTCTGCCGGAGCATTATCGCGCCGTGGTGATCTGCGTCTATTTCCGGCAGCTCAGTATGGAGGAAACGGCGCGTGAGCTGGGGCTGAGCACCGGAACGGTCAAAAGCAGGCTGTCCCGTGCGAAGGAAAAACTGAGGGCTGTGCTGGAAGGGAGGCTGTCCGATGAGTGACGAGGAAAAAACGGAATTTCAGAACGATGCGCTTGACCGGTACATAACGCGCAGGCTCTCGGAGGAGCTCTCCGATATTCACGCGGGGGAGGAGCTTATTCAGAGGACGCTGGCCGCGGCGCAGCGGCAGGAGCATGGTACGGCACAGAAATCAGACAACGGACCAGAGCCGGAGCACGGCGTGGCAGGGAGCTCCGGGAGTACAGCGGGGCCGGAGCCAGGACACGGCACAATTCCGGAATTGGAAGGCGAGGCACAGCAGAAGCCGGAGCACACCGCGGCAGGGAGCTCCGGGAGCACAGTCGGGCAGGAGCACGGCACAGCGGGGAATCAGGAGAGCGGCAGCGGCGCAGCAGCCAAAGCACAGCAGAGCACGCCACAGCGGGCGAAAGAGCACAAAGTACCAAAACGGCGGCCGTGGGGCCGCATCTTGGCGGCAGCGGCCTGCGCGGCGGTCATCGTGCTTGGAGTGCGGATAATGGCGCCGGGGTCGAAGGAGGCCGACTTCAACAGCGATGGCGCCGGCGGTATGAGCGTCTCCGACCAGAATGCACAGTACCGGCCGCAGGGTACGCAGAATATATCTGCGGGGGACAAATATGCAGATGTGCCGCTGCATGAAAATATGGGGGACGGCACGGGAGCGGATAAAGAGCCGGAAGGATATCCGGGAGAAGGGAATCTGTCGGGAGCCTCTGGCGCAGGAGAGCCGGAAGGATATCCGGGGGAAGGGAATCTGCCGGGAGTCTCTGGCGAAGGAGAGCCGATGGCGATTCCGGGGGAAGGGAATCTGCCGGGAGCCTCTGGCGCAGGAGAGCCGATGGCAGTTCCAGACGACGGAAATTCGGCGGAAGCGCCGGGAGCGGAAGAACCGGGAGGGGGTTCGGACGGAGAAACAGCGGAGCAGGAGCAGCGGACAGAGGCTCTGCTGGAGGAGCTGCTGACGATCGCGCGTACCGCGGGAGGAAATTCCGGGAATGCGGCGGAGGGGTATGAGCTTACGGCGCTGACCGGCTGGACGGACGGCGCGGGGATGCAGGCCGGAATATTGGAACACAGATGGGGAGAAACCCTGTTGAGCTGCAGAATCTACGAAAATGAAAGAGTGGAGCTCTGCCTGACAGAGCAGGGGAAGACCTCATGGTATGTGCTGGAGGGCTGGTACGGAGCCGGACAGCTCTGGAATGCCGTGCAATAAAGCTCCGTTTGTGCAGCCTGACATAAGGAATGCAGGGGCTGCCGCAAAATGTAATAATCCCACAATATATAGCTGGATCCTGCATGATATCCATACTATATACTGCGGGAAAATGTCATTTTGCGACAGCCCTTCTTTCATTGCTGTAATATTACAGGCAGACTTGCAGTATGCACAAATATTCTTTGCCGCGGTGTGGGGGATGAAAAAGCGCGGCAAACGCATTCGAACAGGGGCAGAGCCTATGCTTCCGGCTCGTTGCTGTCGTCGGACACGTCTGCCCTGGCAGCAGCTTCGACCGTTTCCGAGGCTGCGGAGGTCTCTGAAACCTCGTCGGC
>CAMWWR010000163.1 GCA_947178045.1 uncultured Clostridia bacterium | reverse complement strand
TTGCAGCACTTCACAAATGTGCGCATCCCCAGAGGGACGATATATTTAGCGATTTTTAAGCACCAAATATATCGATGATATTTTAGATCAAGATGCAGGAAAGAGGTATATTTTATGGATCAGCAAATATTGAGATTACCGGCAGAACAATTATTTCAGAAGGAAATTGACGCGCTGATTGCGGCGGAAAAGGACCCGGTGCCGACGGGCTGGAAAATGTCGCCTCGCTCCGTGCGCACCTATATCTGCGGCGGGAAGGTGGGACGCACCGCGATCACACCGAAATACATCGGGCATGAGCGCCTGGTGGAGATTGCAATTGCAACGCTTGTCACCGACCGCGCGCTGCTTTTGATCGGCGAGCCGGGTACGGCGAAAAGCTGGCTGTCCGAGCATCTTTGCGCGGCGATCAACGGCGATTCCACAAAGGTGATTCAGGGCACGGCGGGCACGACCGAGGAGCAGCTGCGCTACTCGTGGAATTACGCCATGTTATTGGCGCAGGGACCTTCCGAGGCAGCAATGTTAAAGAGCCCGGTATTTACCGCGATGGAAACGGGTTCGATTGCGCGTATGGAGGAGATTTCCCGCTGTGCTTCCGAGGTGCAGGACGCGCTGATTTCCATTTTGTCGGAAAAACGCATTTCCGTGCCGGAGTTAAATACGGAAATCGCGGCGAAAAAAGGCTTTTCGGTGATTGCGACCGCGAATACCAGAGATAAGGGTGTCAATGAGATGTCGGCGGCATTAAAGCGGCGTTTTAACATTGTCGTGCTGCCTGCCCCGGCGGATCTGGAGTCCGAGATGGAGATTGTGCGCACGAGGGTTGCGCAGCTTTCGGCAGGCCTGGATCTGAATTCTGCACTGCCGGAGGACGAGACGGTGCAGAAGGTCTGCACGATTTTCCGCGAGCTTCGCTGCGGCGAGACCTGCGACCGGAGCCAGAAGGTGAAGGGGACAAGCGGCGTGCTCTCCACGGCGGAGGCGATTTCGCTTCTGTGCAACAGCATGGCGCTGGCGGGAAGCTTCGGCAGCGGGAAAATCAGCGAGGAGGATCTGGCGGCCGCACTGCAGGGCGCGATTATCAAGGACGAGGACAAGGATGCCGTAGCGTGGAAGGAATATCTGGAGCATGTGATGAAAAAGCGCGGTTCGAAATGGAGCGGACTGTATAAGGCGTGCTGTGATTTGATGTAGGAATACAGAAAGGTTCGGAAAGTTTTCCCGGGAATTTGGGGAAGCATCCGGATTGGAAAGCCGTTTTCGGGAACCGGAAGCGGCGGATTGGGAGGAATTATGAAACATCCACATATATTCGGCATCCGGCATCTCTCCCCTGCCGGGGCCTGGCATCTGAAAAATTTTCTGACGGAAAAGAACCCGAGGCTGGTGCTCGTGGAAGGTCCGTGCGATTTTGACGACGCGCTGCCGTGGTTTTCGAACCGGGAGGTGAAGCCGCCGGTCGCGGTGCTCGCCTACACGAAGGAGGCCCCGGTGCGGACGATTCTGTATCCGTTCGCAGAGTATTCCCCGGAATATCAGGCGATTCTCTGGGCGCATGAGCATAAAAAGGAATGCCGTTTTATCGACCTGCCCTCGGAGGTATTTTTAGCGCTGCCGGAGCATGCGCCGGGCGCAAAGGCCGCCGACTCCGGGGAGGAGGAACGCATGAATGTCTACGAGCTCTTAGACCGGCAGGCGGGCGAGGACGGGCATGAGACCTTCTGGGAGCGCACGATGGAGCATACCGGCGATACGGAAGGCTACCACCGCGGTGCACAGATTTTCGGCAGCGAGCTGCGCGCGCTGGAGGACGACGGAGGGGACGACCGGCCGGAAATTCTCGTGCGCGAGGCGTTTATGCGCCGCAAAATTGAGGAGGCTGTAGCAGCGGGCTTTGCGCCGGAGGAAATCGTCGTGGTCACGGGTTCCTATCATGTGGCCGGGCTTTTGGACGAGCAGGCGGACGCAATGACGGATAAGGAGCTTGCTTCCCTGCCGCGCCTTGAGGCGAGCCATACACTGATGCCGTACTCGTATTACCGCCTTTCCACGCGCGCAGGCTACGGGGCGGGCAATAAGGCTCCGGCGTACTATGCGCTTTTGTGGGAGGGAATCGGTCGCGGCGACCCTTCCTACACCGCACGCAGCTATCTGAGCCGGATCGCAGGCTTTCAGAGAGCACACGGTAATCCCGTCTCTTCCGCGCAGGTCATCGAGGCGGTGCAGCTTTCGGCGGCGCTCGCGAAGCTGCGGGACGGGAGCGGTATCCCTGCGCTGCGGGATCTGCGGGATGCGGCGGTCACATGCCTTGGCGGCGGCAGCTTTTCCGAGATTACACTGGCGGCGGCGGACACAGAAATCGGCACGGAAATCGGCTCCCTGCCGGACGGCGTGAGCCGCACAAGCATCCAGGAGGATTTTTACCGGAAATTAAAGGAATTAAAATTGGAAAAATATCGCGGGATTACGCAGCAGGAGCTTGCGCTTGACCTGCGCGAAAACCGCAAGGTCAAAACGAAGGAAGCTGCATTCCTTGATTTGCACCGTTCCTTTTTCCTGCATCGTCTGCGGATTTTAGGGGTCAGCTTTGCCACACAGGCAGCCGTAAATCAGGACAATGCGACCTGGGCGGAGCACTGGAGCGTGCGCTGGACGCCGGAGGCGGAAATCGAGCTGGTAGAGGCGGCGTTAAAGGGCGATACGGTCGCGCAGGCGGCGTCGTTTTGCATGAAGGAGCGCGTCGAGCAGGCGCCGAATATGAGCCAGGCGGCGCAGGTCATCGAGGACGCCTTCGCCTGCGGAATGACGGAGGCCGCCGCGTATGCGACCGCTGCGCTTCAGGCGATGGCGGTGGATGCCGCGTCGGTCACGGAGCTCGCCGCGGTCTCACGAAGCCTTTCGGTCGTTTTGCAGTACGGAGATATCCGGCAGCTTGACTCGGAGCCGTTAAAGCCGATCTTGCAGCAGATTTTCTTTCGCGCCTGCCTGATTCTGCCCGGCGAATGCGTCTGCGACGACGAGGCGGCAAACGCGATGGCAGGGGCAATCGAGCAGCTGAACAGCGCGGCTCTGGCACATGATTTTCTTGATGTGGCAACGTGGAACGACGCGCTGCGCGAGGTGGCGGAACGGGACGATCTGAACACAAAGCTTTCCGGCTACGCAATGGCAATCCGATTGGAACGGAGCCTTGCGGACGGCGAAACGCTGCGTCTGGAGGTACAGCGCAGGCTTTCGCGCGGCGTTCCGGCCGAGCTCGGCGCAGGATGGTTCGAGGGGCTTGCCATGAAAAACCGCTACGCGCTCATTGCAAGACTGTCGCTCTGGGAGAGCCTTGACGAATACCTTGATACGCTGGACGATGAGGAATTTAAGCGCGCGCTTATTTTCCTGCGCCGCGCTTTCGCGGATTTTACGTCGATGGAGAAGGATTCCATCGCGGAAAATCTCGGCGAGATCTGGGGCTTTAACGGACAGGAGGTCAGCGAGGCACTCAACGCACAGCTCGGTGAGAAGGAGCAGGAGCTGGTGGAGAGTCTGGATGATTTTGATTTTGATTTTTAAGGGCGCTTTTTGAAATTCGATTTTAATTTGATCTTTCAATACGCTCTTTGGCAATTTAAATTCCTGTTGAAAAAGAGCATGATTTGCTTTCTCCTGTCTACAAAGCTGTTGATATTTTTTAACATAAAGAATATAATAGCATTGCAAGCACATTCAAAACAACTGCAATATGCAAGGAGGAAACATTATGGCCGAACAGGTTTTGATTCAATTCAGGGCAGACAAGGCATTAAAACAGGAAGTTACTGAGATATACGAAAAACTTGGATTGGATTTGCCGACAGCATTCCGTATGTTTATGGCTAAGAGTAAAATGGTGAAAGGACTTCCGTTTGAGGCAACGCTGCCTGAGCAAACAATAACAATGGCAGAATCAAATAATTATTTTTATGAGCTGCGGCGACAGGCGGCGGATGTCCCGGAAATGTCGCTTGATGAAATCAATGCGGAAATTTCTGCAGTAAGAGCAGAGAGAAGAAGGTAACTGCTTATGGGGTATTATGCCGTAATTGATACCAATGTAGTGTTATCAGCACTGCTCTCTAAGAATATAGATTCCGCCACGGTTAAGGTATTGGATGCCGTTTTTGACGGGGTGATTATTCCGCTGTACCATCAGGATATTTTAACTGAATATGACGAAGTGCTTCACAGAAAGAAGTTTCATTTGCGGGAGGAAACAATACAGACAATCCTGAACGCAATTCGACAGTATGGTGTTGAAATATTTCCGCAGCCCACAGGGACAATTTTGATTGATATGGACGATCTTGTATTTTATGAGGTGGTTATGGAAAAAAGGGAGGACGATGCCTATCTGGTTACAGGTAATCAGAAGCATTATCCATTGAAAGATTTTATTGTTACTCCTGCGGAAATGATGGCGATTATCGAAGCAACAGGGAAGGTTGGTTTATAAACAGGCAAATATGGTGATTACCCTGGAAATAGCATTGCCGGATGACTCGGAAGCATTTTTCCGGAAAGGATGTCTTGGCATGGAGGTTTTGCATGGACAGTGAAACGAAAAAAGATATGGAGCAATCAATGACCCGGTGGCGGCTGATTCTGGGACAGGACAGCCAGAACCGTTTCGGGCAGATGGGCGGCGCAGGGCTCAGCGGGGAACTGGACATGATGGATCAGGCGCTTGCCGCCATCTACAATCTAAATTCGCCGGGAAGCTTTGGCTCGCAGGGCGGCGGAACGAGCGCAGGGGCGGGGAAAGGACCATCCAACCCGCAGATTACAAAGTGGCTCGGCGATGTGAGAAGCCTGTTTGACCCGGAACTCGTAAAAATCATACAGGGCGACGCAATGACGCGCTGCGGCTTAAAACAGCTTATTTTTGAGCCGGAACTTCTGGAAAATCTGGAGCCGGATGTGAATCTTGCCTCCACGATTCTACTCCTGAAAGACCAGATTCCGAAGCGCTCCAAGGAAAGCGTGCGCGCGTTTATCCAGAAGATTGTGGAGGAAATCAACAAGCTGCTTGAGCAGGATATCCGCCGCGCGGTGACGGCTGCGGTCAATAAGCACAAACATTCCCCGATTCCTTCGGCGGCGGCGCTCGATTACAAAACAACGATTTCAAGGAATTTAAAGCATTACAATCAGGATTTGAAAACGATTGTGCCGGAGCATTTTTATTTCTTTGACCGCACGAGTACGACGGCGGCAAATAAATGGAATATTATTCTGGATATTGACCAG
>CAMWWR010000162.1 GCA_947178045.1 uncultured Clostridia bacterium | reverse complement strand
TTCCCTGCCCGATTGCTGTCAGGAGTTTACATGCTCTGAAAAACTCCTGCCTGATGAAGTGAATTTAAAAGCATGAATTTTCCAGAAAAGCAGGCCGGGAGCGATGCCCTTTTCTTATTGCCTGCCGGGATTTGAAATTTAGAATACAGAGCGATTCTGCACCTGAAATAAAGAAAATATGCTTTGGTTCAGGATAACATACGCCCACGGAAAATGCAAGAAAAATCGCGCAGAAAAATGAGGAAGCTGTAACGGAACCTCAAGAAGGAAAGAGTGGATTGAAAAGAATGAGAAAAAGGTGTATAATATGCAAGAAAGGCATAAAAGAAACGGAAGAATAATTTTTAAAAAATTTATTATAAAAGGCTCACGAAAATTGTAATGAGCCGTATGGAAGAGCGGCCCAGGAAAAGAGAACAGGAGAAAAAAGGCAGAGGGAAAAAGAGCAGAGAGAAAAAGAGCAGAAGGAAAAAGAGCGCAGAGAAGGAGAATAGAGGAAAAAGACATGGAAGGAAAGGGGAGGGAAGAAAAGAGAATGGAAGAAAAGAGTGCAGAAAGAAGGGAAATAAAAGGAATGAGTATCAAAGCGAAAAATCAAAACGAAGCGAAAAAGCGAAAGAAAAGAAGGCGTGCGGGCTGTCTGGCAGGGATGCTTTCTCTTGTGCTGCTCGTCTGCGGCGGCTGCGGAAAGAAGGGCGGGCAGGAGGGTGAACCGGCGCTGTCTCCGACCGCTGCAGGTCTGCCGGAGGGGAATACTGCGCCGACGGGAACCGCTGGTCCGGATGATACAGCCTTGCCGTCCGGAGAGGGTACATTGTCAGGAGAGGATGTTCCGGCAAATACTATTACTCCGGCCGGTGCGCTTACTCCGGAGCCGACCTCTCCGGGCCTGATTGCGTCCGGGAACATGCCGGGGGTAATCGTCACGGACGGCCTGCCGGTTGTGACGCCGGTGCCGCAGAGCGCGGTCGCGGATATTGCGGGCAGCATCGCACCGGAGGCCTACCCGGTGGTGGACGGCTCGACCGCCACCCTGCCGCTCTCGAAAGCGCTCTATCAACTGGCGACCGGGGCGGATGCCGAAGCGGCGGAGAGAGCGATCGCACATACGAAGACAACAAACTCCTATTACCGCCTGTATGACGGGGAGGCAGATTTGCTGATCGTCTATGAGCCGCCGCAGGAGATTATTGACCGGATGAAGGAGGAAGCGCTGCTCGTCAAGCCGATCGGTCTGGACGCCCTCGTATTTATGGCAAATGCAGCCAATCCGGTGGTGTCGCTGACGACGGAGCAGCTTGTTGATATCTATGCGGGCAGAATCAAAAACTGGTCGGAGGTCGGCGGCGCAGACGACCGCCTGCTGGCGTTTCAGCGCCCGGCGGGCTCCGGCAGCCAGACGCTGATGCAGAAGCTGGTCATGGGCGATACGCCGATGGAAGAGGGCGACAATGTCGTCCGCTACCATTCGATGTCGGACATTCTTGAGGGGATGATCTCCTACACCGGCGAGGACAATACGCTCGGCTACTCGGTATTTTACTACGCGAATTTTATGTACTCCCTGCCGGAGCTGCGGTTTATGGGTGTGAACGGGGTATTGCCTTCAACGCAGACCATCTACGACGGCACCTACCCGTTTGTGAATGCCTTTTATGCGGTGATCCGCCCGGACGAGGCGGCGGATTCGAGCGCGCGCCGGCTTTTCGACTGGCTGACCGGCGAGGCGGGGCAGCAGCTCGTGCTCGATCTTGGCTATGTGCCGGTGATTATGCCGGCGGGCGGGCAGCCGGGGGAAAAGGCGCCGGTGCCGGCTCAGGAGATCGCGGTCACTCCACAGAAAAAGCTTGCTCCGGGGGAACATTATATTTTCTGCCAGAGAGAGCTGACAGACTGGGATGAGGGAGCGGTTTACGGCAGCGTTAAAATTTATGACGAGAACTGGAACTGCTGTGCGTCCTTCGAGGCCGCCGCGTGCAATACGCCGGGGGTTACGAGCGACCGGTACATTTCCATTTACAGATGGCAGCCGGAGAGCGAGGATGACGGCGACGGCACAGAGGATGGAACCGGGGCTGCGGACGATATGCCGGAGAATGAAGAGCTGAGTCATATCTACGATCTGGCTGAGCATAAATTCGTTGAATTCGAAGGGATTTCCGGCAACCGGATCTATTCCATTAAGGACGGCAAAAAGGGATATTTCGAACTTGGCCCGGACTGGAGCAATGAAAACGAATTTGCCGTGAGCATCATTGACCGGGAGGGGAACACGCTGGTGGACGGAATCATGCCGGGCGAGAGCGGCGGGATGCTGGAAAATATGGGCGGCTATTATAAGGCAACTTACTGGGCGAACTGGCTGGACGGCAACAGGGAAGACGCCTATAAGATCTTTGACCTGGACTTTCACCTGAAAAGTATCCTGTACTGCTCTGAGGAGGATATGCCGGCGGAGGAGGAACGCCTTCCTGGTGTTGCGTATGAGCTGGTGAAGGATGGCTGGCTGTTGTCGCCGGAGGGGGATGTGCTGCTGAACGCAGGGCGTTTTCTGGAGGTCTTCGGGAACGGAACCGACACCGACTGTGTTATCGAATACGGTTGGGAAATATGGGATTACAGCGAGAACCAGTTGTACCGGGTGGAATATGCCGGAACAAAATGGTATGTGGACAAGGATCTCAATGTCTTTTTGCGGGAGGGAGACAGAACTCTGAGCTTTCGAGACAGGGAGAAGGCAGACGCGCTGTATTATATGGCCTATATCGACGGCAGCGGAAAATATTTTGCGCCGGACGGCGAAATGCTTGCTTTTGAAATGTCCGGGCAGATGCCGGAGGAGGTGTATCCGGACGGAAACGAGAGCTATCTGATGGTGAGAGAGGCGGGGAACAGCTACCAGATCGAGGAGGTTGTCCCTTCGGAATCCTACCGCGAGTTCGGCCAGTACAGCTCGTCGAGGCACTCCTACAGCGCGGTCGAATACTGCGGTAAGTATATGTTCGTGCTGCACGGACGCCGGGAGGAGGACAGAAAAACTTTCCAAAATATAACAATCGTGCGAGGATCGAATGTTGTCGACCTGATCGAGGCGGAGGAGCTCTACTTCTGGCAGTGTGTTCCGGACTGGCGCACACAGGAGCGCGAGGATTTCTGGATCGCAGAGTGCTACGACGGCGACACGCTGTCCGTTCCGGGCGTGGAGGAGCAGCGCCGGCTCTATACCTATGTGTTCTACAGCAGCGAAAAGGGGCTGTGCTTTTCGACCAGGGAGCCGGGAGAGCTGATTTCCTGCGGCAGAGGATATGTGCAGCTCGATATCGGAAGCTACAGCTATGTGTACGACTACGACGGCAATCAGATCATAAAGGCGTATCACCCCCGCATGATGGAGGATTAAGGGACAGAAGCGGCTTTAAAGGCCGGCAAAAAGACGGGAAAACTTTCTGTTTCCAAATAATCCGGAATATGGTATAATGTCGTCAGACATTATACCAGCGCCGATTCGCGTTCGACCAGCGGGAGGACATACTCCTCAGTGAATCGTGCGCATCCGCCGGGGGGCATCATGTCCGGAGGACATGGTATAATAATCGCGAATGCAATGCAAATAATCAGAGAAAGGAAGTATAACGATGGACTACTTGGAAAAATATCAGGAATGGTGCAGCAATCCGTACTTTGACGAGGCGACGAGAGCGGAGCTTAAGGCGCTTGAGGGGAACAATGCGGAGATTGAGGATCGTTTCTACCGCGATCTGGAGTTCGGCACCGGCGGTCTGCGCGGCGTGATCGGTGCGGGCACGAACCGCATGAACCTCTACACCGTGCGCAAGGCGACCCAGGGGCTTGCCAATTTTATCATTAAGGAGGGCGGCCAGGACAAGGGCATCGCGATCGCTTACGATTCGCGCCGTATGTCCATTGAGTTTTCGGAGGAGGTAGCGCTCTGCATGTGCGCGAACGGAATCAAGGCGTATCGCTTCGAATCGCTGCGCCCGACCCCGATGCTTTCCTACGCGCTGCGCGAGCTCGGCTGCATTTCCGGCGTTGTCATCACGGCAAGCCACAACCCGGCCGAGTACAACGGCTACAAGGTTTACTGGGAGGACGGAGCCCAGATCACCTGGCCGAAGGATGAACAGATCATTACCGAGGTGAACAATGTTACCGATTTCAACACCGTAAAGACGATGAACCGCGCGGAGGCTGAGGCGAAGGGACTCTACCACGAGATCGGGAAGGAAATTGACGACAAGTATACCGAGACATTAAAGAAGCTCGTTATCCACCCGGATGTCGCAAAGGAGATAGGCAAGGATCTCGGCATCGTCTACACGCCGCTGCACGGCACGGGCAATCTTCCGGTGCGCCGCGTGCTGGCGGAGCTCGGCTTTGAGAAGGTTTATGTTGTGCCGGAGCAGGAGAAGCCGGACGGTAATTTCCCGACCGTGCCGTATCCGAATCCGGAGGACGCGAAGGCGTTTGCGCTGGCGCTTAGGCTTGCGCAGGCGCAGGATGCGGAGCTTGTGCTTGCGACCGACCCGGATGCGGACCGCCTCGGCGTTTACGCAAAGGATTCGAAGACCGGCGAGTACCACAGCTTCACCGGAAATATGTCCGGCATGCTGATCTGCGAATACATCCTGAGCCAGAAGAAGGCGCTCGGCACGATTGCGGAGGACGGTGTGCTCGTAAAGACGATTGTTTCGACCAATATGGCGGACAAGGTGGCGCAGGAGTACGGCATTAAGCTGATCGAGGTGCTGACCGGTTTCAAATACATCGGCGAGCAGATCAAGCTGTTCGAGCAGAGCGGCCACGGCACATACGAGTTCGGCTTTGAGGAGAGCTACGGCTGTCTGGTCGGCACGCATGCGCGCGACAAGGATGCCGTTGTGGCTGTTATGATGCTCTGCGAGGCGGCGGCATATTACAAGAAGCAGGGCCTGACGCTCTGGGATCAGATGCTCAATATTTACGAGAAGTACGGCTACTTCAAGGAGAGCTTGCAGACGCTCACCTTAAAGGGCATCGAGGGTGCGGAGAAGATCAAACAGATGATGGAGGATATCCGCAGCAATCCGCCGATGCAGCTCGGCGATTATAAGGTTGTTGCGTTCCGCGATTACAAGGCGGACACGGTAAAGAAGCTTGCGACCGGCGAGGTTACAGAAACGGGGCTTCCGAAGTCGAACGTGCTCTATTTCGAGCTCGACAACGACGGCTGGGTATGCGTCAGACCGTCCGGCACCGAGCCGAAGATCAAATTCTATATCGGCGTGAAGGGCAGCAG
>CAMWWR010000161.1 GCA_947178045.1 uncultured Clostridia bacterium | reverse complement strand
GTATGTCGTAGATATTTACTTTATTTTTATCAATCAGGTGCAGGAGCAGATCGAGCGGGCCCTCGAACGCCTCCAGCTTTACCGGTATTCCCATAATAAGCTCCATTCCGGGCGGCAGGAGCTATCGCCGCCCGCTTATTTAAGGAAGCGCTGATTCAATCATCGCTTCCTTAGTTTCCTTAACTATACCGATTTTAAAGTTTGCTGTCAAGGAATTTAAAGCTTGCTATCAGGGAATTTGAAGTTTGTCGTGCGCACCGGCTGCACAGCCCGCCGGATTTCTCAATCCGATTTCTTCCTCTGACATCGAATGGCGGCTAGCGCACAAAATATTTCTCCCACACCTCTCTGAGCGAATCGGAATAGCTCGCCTTCTCCACGCCGGATACGGTCACCAGCGGCACACTGCCGAGCTCCTTCCCCTCGCAGGTAAAAACTGCCCTCCCGGCCGGAAACGCGGCGTCGAACGGCGCGGTAATACTCTCTTCATACTCGAGCTTCATCTCGATTTTTTCCTTGTTCAGCCCGCTGCTGCACAGATAGGCAAACGGCTCCGCCGGAACGAGCGCGATCTCCTTCTCCACACCTTGCTTCACCGGTACGCTGTCGATCGTTATCCCGGAAAAATCGTTTCGGTACAGCTGAAAATTGGCAAAGCCGTAATTCAGCACCTCGGCCGCCTCCTTAAACCGCGTTTTTGTGTCCGGGGCCGCCATGACAACCGCGATCAGGTCCATGTCACCGCGTCTGGCCGTCGCGGACAGACAGTATTTTGCAAGTCCTGTGGAGCCCGTCTTTAAGCCTGTGATGCCCTGGTAGGATTTGATCAGCTTATTCGTGTTTGTCAGCCCGAATTCGGTCTTTCCCTTGCTGGTCGTATGTACAAAGGTATCCATCCACACCGTGGAATAATTGCTGATCTCCGGATGATTCATGATCAGCTCCCGCGACATCAGCGCGACGTCGAGCGCACACGAATAATGCCCGTCCGTGTCGAGCCCGTAGCAGTTGACGAAATGCGTGTGCTCCATTCCGAGCTCCTTTGCGCGCGCATTCATCCGCTCGACAAAGGCCTCCTCCGTCCCGGCGATAAATTCCGCCATCGCGACGCTCGCGTCGTTGGCACTCGCGATGCTGATGCACTTGATCATCGTGTTGACGTCCTGCATTTCGTTCGGCTCCAGAAACACCTGGGAGCCGCCCATCGACGCCGCATGCTCACTGACGCTCACCTGATCGGTCAGACTGATCCTGCCGTCCGAGATCGCCTCGAAAATGAGCAGCAGGGTCATGATCTTTGTGATGCTGGCAGGCCGCAGCTGCTTTGTAGCCTCCTTCTCGTACAGCACCTGCCCGGTGGAGCCCTCCATCAGCACGACGGCCTCGCTGGAAAGCGAGGGCTCCTCCGCCGCCGCACGTTTTGCCGGGAGCAGTCCGAAAAGGACGGCCAAGATACAGACGCCGGCAAGAATACGTTTCCGTTTCATTATACTTGTACCTCAATCAATTCTTTCCGTATATTTTACGGGCCGGGCCGGCTTTTTATGCTGTTTCGTTTGGAAAAGCTTTGATTTCTCGCGGCACCTTCTGCCGTCCTCCTGCATAATATAGTTATGGCCGCCCGCTCTGTCGGCACATCTCTGTATACGGCATTATCGGCCATGAAGGGAGGCATTCATGAAAAAGCGTAATAAATTCCGGGTCGGAAAGCGCAGAAAAAGCCGCAGAATATATGGATGCCTGCGGCTTTCTCTGGTATTGCTGCTTCTTTTACTGGTCGGTCAGGGAAATGTTCTGTTTTACCGGAGCCGCATTCTGCTCCCGTTCGCCCTGCATTTTTCAAATTCCTACCTTCTGCTCGCACCCGGCGACTGCTATAGCCTGCAGATCAACGGTATGCTGCTGCAGACGGAGTACACAAGCTCCCGCTCCATTGTCGCCTCCGTCACGCAGAACGGCGTCGTCCGCGCATGGAAGCCCGGGCAGACAATCATCACCGCGACGATCCGGAACCGGAACGGAAAAAAGATCCGCTGCATGGTGCAGGTCGCACAGCTCTCCCACACCCGGCTGACACTCGGCATGGGAGAACACAAAAGGCTTTACATCCGCGGGCTCGGCCTGCTGCCGTTCGGCGTACGCTGGAAAAGCCGGGACAAAAACGTGGCCGTCGTCTCCTCCTTCGGACGCGTCCGTGCCGTCGGTCCCGGTTCGACTGTCGTGTCCGCAACGGTCCGCGGAAAAACCTTTGAATGCGTTGTCACGGTAAGGGCGGATTAGGAAAACGCCGATGAAAGCGTTTTTTGGTTGGATTTTTGCATTAAGGAAGCGCTTTAATCAGTGTTTATCAGTGCTTCGAGCGAATGACGTTCATCAGTTCCTCCGTGCTGATTTCCTCCTGGCATATTCCGACATAAACGCCGCCATAGTCAATGTAAAACACACCTCCGGCCATTTGCTCCAGAAGCTGGGATGTCACTTCCTCCGGCTGATAAACCGGCAGGTCGGTATCCGGACAATGCTCCCATACCATCCAGAGAAAGTCTGTACTTCCGGTAATTTCAGACGCTGCCTCTGAATTTTCCGGTCCATGGGCAGGAACCGCCCGCTGCCCGCTCTCATAGGTCACCCGTATCATGCGGTACTTTGTTCCGTCTTTCATCGTAGTTTCATAATAGCCTGCAGTACCATACCGACAGCCCTCCGGCAGTGTATCCGGCAGATAGTCGCCCAGGCGCTCTATATTCCTTGCGTCCTTCTCGTCGATGGAAACACAGGTTGCATCGGCCACATCCAGCAAGCTCTCCTCTGCCGGGATCACCGCTACACTGGCCACAACGGGATCAACACCCTCCGGCCATACGCCGTCTGATACGGGCACATTTCCGCCGGCGTCGCCCTCCATCCCCGCAATATCATCGGGCGCTCCGGATCTGCTGCTCCATACAGCGGCCCCTGCAACGGCCAGGCACAGGCAGGCGGCAGCAGCTCCCCATATAAGCCAGGTATTCTTTTTCTTTGCTTTTGTGTCATTGACTGCGCCGAAGATAAGATCGTCATCAATTTTTCCGATCGCATTAAGAAGCTTTTCGTTTTTCACAGCGCGATACCCTCCTTTTCAAGGTGTGCTTTTAATTTGTTCCGCATGCGAAAAAGCAAGGACGTAACTTTACTTTCGCTCATACCGTAATTTTCAGCGATATCCCGTATCGGGCAGAGATACCAGTAACGGCGAATGAAGATATTGCGTTTCTGTTCGGGCTGCTCCCGAAGAAACTGATTGATGGATTCTGCCAGAACCATTTCATCAATCGCCTGCTCCACGCCCGTTTCAGCCGGGATGCAATCTTCCAGCTCCGACAATGCAGCTTCCGCCTGTCCAAGCCCGCGTTTTTCGGCGGCGTACTGTTTGAGCTGGTTAAGCGAAAGGTTGCGTGTGATTTTACCAAGGTAGGCAGACAAACGCTCCGGGCGTTGCGGCGGCATGGATTTCCATGCTCCCAGCCAGGTATCGTTGACACATTCCTCCGCGTCCTCATTATCATGCAGAATGTTGTAGGAAATGGAATGACAGTATTTGCCGTACTTTTCTGCCGTTGCAGCTATAGCAGTTTCTTTCCGCTCCCAATACAGATCAATGATTTCATCGTCCTTCACTGCGTCCTCCTTTCCTGCTGCGTAAAGGCCTTTCACCTATATACACAACATAATTTGCCGTTCATTGCAGAAAAAACAAAAATCCTTCGAAAAATTTCTTTTGGACATAAAATATGCTCCCTCCCAAGCGACAAGTTTTTATTCTTTCACTTGTCTGCCCGGAAGGGAGCATATAAAGAAAGCGCTGATTAAATCAGCGTTTCCTTAAAATATTTCCTACAACATCCTCAGATCGGCAGCATACTTCTCAACAAACTGCTCCGTCAGCCGGCGCTTTTCCTCCCATATTTCCCTCGCCTTCGCGGTGCGCATCGGATTTTCCCGCATCAGCTTCAGCGTATAACGCCGGATATGCTCCAGAATGGATTCGAAGGTGGCGTTCTCGTCCGCCGCCTCCATCCAGATATCGACGACAATTCCCTGCAAACCGGTGTCATCCAGCAGGTCGGCCTCCAGCAAAAGCACAAGCTCCGCCGGGATATCGTCCTGCAGGCAGTTTTTATTGGAATGCTCCGCGATCAGCCGGCATACAAAATCGATCTGCTCCCGCGGATATCCCTCCTTCTCAAGGTATTCCCGACAGAGCCTGGCCCCTGCCGCGGCATGCTTCTCTCCGGGAGGGTTTCCTCCGGCCGCCTCGCCCGACAGAATGCTGTAGCCGCAGTCGTGAAAAATCGTCGCGATCCTCAGAGAATCCGCGTCCAGCTTTTCCTTTTCCGGGTACGCCTCATAGAGCTTCCGCATCCAGCTGTACACTCTCCGGGTGTGATCCATCCGGCTGTAGCGTATCCGGTTGCGCCGCTTTCCTCCTGTCCTGTCATATTCCTCAAGCATCCCTTCCACGACCCGGAACATGGCGGCGTATTTTTCCTCTGTCTCCGGTATCGGTGTGATTTTTTCACGGTTCATAGTCCGATATACCTCCTCTTTCGGAAACTCTAAGATACAAAGCTCCTTACAAGGGCTTACGGATCTGCGGAGGAATATGCCTCTTCGCGGCGCAAATCCGGCATGGGAAACGCTTCCATCTGCTTTTTTCCTACAAAGAAACGGAAAAATTATCGCTTTCCCATGAGTCGCGGATGCCCTCTGCAAGGGATTTTTCCAGGATTAATACCGTGTATTCGCATTCACAGTAAACACAATCCTCAAACACGACCACCTTTAATCCATGCGCGTCAAGCACCCGGTCGATCTCCTCCATTGATTTGCGGAAATTATCGCGGTCGGCGCAGTCCGTGTATATTTTTTCCCGGCCAATGATCTCCAGAATCTCCGGATATCCGAATTCCTTTTCACAAAAAAAAGCAGTCAGCCGGTCGGTCAAATCCTCCTCATATCCTCCGGCCTGGAAGCCATATTTCCTGTCGCACAGAAAAGCAAAGCAGAAGCACTCCATATCCAGCTCATCCTCTTCCGCAAAATCCAGAAATTCGTCCGAATCTTCAAGAAACAGAATGCTTTTTACAATATCCGCATTCTTCTCATAAAATGCAGAATAGTCCCCGCTTTCCAGCAGCCGGGCCGAAGCCCTCAGCTCATTTTGCTCATCCGCAGAAAGCAGCTGTCCGATTAAATTTTTGTAGTCCATTTTTTCCTCCTGCAAATCCAACCAATGTCCTCGAAACAATTTGAAATAATTTAAAATGATTCAAAATAATTCCCAATAATGT
>CAMWWR010000160.1 GCA_947178045.1 uncultured Clostridia bacterium | reverse complement strand
GCCGTATTATATCCAGCGCGGAGAGTTTGACCGTTTTCTGGTGAGGCCCCTCCCGCCGCTGACGCAGATTATGCTGGACGGCTTTGACGATGATTCGTGGGGAGATCTGGCGACGGGGCTGGCGGTGCTGGGCTATGCCTGGGGGAAACTCGGGATCAGTCTGTGGAGCCTGCCGGTCGTTATAATTGCCGCAGTGTCGGGCTGCTTTATCTATGCGGGCATTTCCGTCCTGCTCTCGACGGTTTCGTTCTTTACGGTGGCGCAGGCGGATGTGGCAGATTTTACAATGCAGATCAAGGAGGTTGCAAAGTACCCGATGACGATCTACCCGAAGGCGCTGCAGTTTATTTTTACCTTTATTTTCCCGGTTGCGCTCGTGGCATTTCTGCCAATGCGCATTATTATGGGGGATATGCGGGCGATATGGATCGCGGCGATACCGGCGGCGGCAGGAGCGTTCTACTGGTTTTCGAAAAAGGTATGGGCGCGGGGCCTGCGCCATTACGGGAGCAGCGGGACGTAATAGTGGAATAGGAACGAAAAACAGAGTTGGCGCAGCCCAGAGGGTAAGAGGAAAAGAAAGGGGGGACAAATCAGTGAAAAAATATGATCTGGCAGGGGAATGGCTGCTGTGGCTGGATGAGAACAGGGAGGGGAGCTTTGAGGAAGGCGGCCTGTCCCATGAATTTGACGATGCGATCGTGCTGCCGTCCACGACCGCGCAGGCGGAAAAGACACTGCACGGCATAAATCAGGCGCGCGAGGTTTCCTTTTTGACCGAAAAGTATCCGTTCTGCGGCTGGGCGTGGTATCAGCGCCGGGTGGAAATCGGAGCGGAGGAGCTCGGGAGGCCGATGTATCTGTATCTGGAGCGCACGCGGATGACGCGGGTGTGGATCGACGGCACGGAGATCGGCGGCTGTAAAAGCATCTGCACGCCGCATCGCTATGAGATCGGCAGCGCGGTGAGGAATGCGGAGTTTACCATTACCGTATGCGTGGACAATACCGATTATCCGACAAAGGGCGGGCACATGACCTCGCCGGACACACAGACGAACTGGAACGGGATTCTGGGCCGGCTGGAGCTGCAGGTGTTCCAGTCGGCGGATGTGCTGTCTGCGGGGACGGAAGCGGACGCGGCGTCCGGAACGCTGCACGTTGCGCTGGAGACGGTCAATACCGGGAGCACGGCGGTTCGGCGGCGGATTTTTCTGAGCGGCGAATATGTGGGCCTTGCAGAGACCTGGCAGGAAAAGGAGGACTGCAGCGCTGCGTCGGAACAGATGATGCCGGAATCGGAAAACTGCTGCGGGCCGGACGCGGTGCCGGCCATCCTGCAGGCCGAGCCGGTTCGCTTTGCACAGGGCGCGGAGCAGCAGGAGATTTTGATCGAGCCCGGCGTACAGCGGCAGGTGATTGAGGTGAAGGTGGAAAATCCGAAACGATTCAGCGAGTTTTCCCCGTACCTTGGGAGACTGCACATTGCCTGCGGGGAGACACAGGAGGATGCGGAGCGCGTCAGGCCGGTGACGGCAGTGTTCGGATTCCGGGAGTTCACGGCGGGCCGGCATCATTTTTATATCAACGGGACAAAAACATTTCTGCGTGGAAAGCATGATGGAATGATTTTCCCGTTGACCGGCGCGGCGCCGATGTCAACGAAGGAATGGCTGAGGGTCATGTCCATATCGAAGAGCTTCGGTATCAATCATTACCGGTTCCATACCTGCTGTCCGCCGGAGGCGGCATTCTGCGCCGCGGATCTGCTCGGGATCTATATGGAGCCGGAGCTTCCGTTCTGGGGCACGATCGCGGATGCCGGCGAGGAGGGCTATAACGGCGAGGAGCAGGAGTATCTGATCCGTGAAGGTTTCCGGCTGATGGAGGTGTACGGCAGCCATCCGTCGTTTGTAATGCTGTCGCTTGGCAATGAGCTGTGGGGCAGCAGGAAGCGCCTCGGCGAGATTATCGAGGGCTTTCGTGCCGTGGACAGGAGGCATCTCTACACCTCCGGGTCAAACAATTTTCAGTTTTACCCTTCCGATATTCCGGAGGAGGACTTTTTTGCGGGAGTGCGGTTCGACAGGGATTCGCTGATCCGCGGCTCGTACGCGATGTGCGACGCGCCGCAGGGCTTTGTCCAGACGGAGAGGCCGAATACGGCGCACAGCTATGATGTTTTCTTTGATTCGGAACAGGAAGAAAAAAATTCTGCCGTGAATGCCGATGCGGGGGAGCAACAGGAGATCGAAATTCAATACGGCACCGGAGTGAAGCGGGTGAAGGCCTCTCAGTCAAAGGCGTTCACGACATGCAAGCCGGTTGTCTCACATGAGGTCGGGCAGTATTGTACCTATCCGGATTTCGGGGAGATCAGCCATTATACCGGCGTGCTGGAGGCGCGCAGCTTCGAGGTGTTCCGGGAGCGGCTGGAGAAGGCGGGAATGCTGCCGCAGGCCGACGAATTTTTCCGGAATTCGGGCGCGCTGGCGGCCTTCTGCTATAAGCTTGAGCTGGAGGCGGCGCATCGCTCCCGGCTGCTCGCGGGCTATCAGCTTTTGGACATTCAGGACTTTTCGGGGCAGGGTACGGCTCTGGTCGGCGTGTTGAACGCGCTGATGGAGGAAAAGGGAATTGTTTCGAGAGAGGCCTGGAGAGGCTTTTGCGGGCCGACGCTGGCGCTGGCCGAGCTGCCCCGCTTTGTGTACCGGCAGGGGGCCGAGCTGCCCGCAAGGCTGATCGTTTCTCATTATGGAGAGAAACCGTTAAAGGGCGTGCGGCTGTGCGTTT
This sequence comes from uncultured Clostridia bacterium, assembly GCA_947178045.1. GTDB lineage: Bacteria > Bacillota > Clostridia > Lachnospirales > Lachnospiraceae > RGIG4057. The sequence continues at coordinate 2,543 of CAMWWR010000160.1, read as the reverse complement.
CGCTGGAGAATGCAAAGGCCGGTGCAGCTCCTGTCTGGCAGCAGGCATTCCCACGGGGAACGCTGCGCAACGGCGTGCATGAAGCCGGTTCCTTTTCGTATGTCCTTCCGCAGTGCGGTGCGCCGCAGGAATACCGGCTTGTGCTGACACTGAGGACGGAGGACGGAACGGTGTGGAATGAGAATTACTATTCTGTTTACAGCTATCCGGATCTGGCCGTGATTCCGGAGCTTTCGGAGGAGGAGGTACTGGAAGCCGGAGCACTCTATGTCACACGCAGCACGGCGGAAGCGCGCAGGCTGCTGCAAAGAGGACTGCGCGTGCTGCTTATGCCCGGACAGCTGCGTGAATCTGTACCGGGAACCTTCTGCACCGATTTCTGGTGTTATCCGATGTTCCGGTCGATCTCCGAATCGGTGAACCGGCCGGTGCCGGTCGGTACGCTCGGCCTGTCCATCGACAGCGAACATCCGGCGCTTGCGGGCTTCGGCAGCCATGCCTTCTCCACGCCGCAGTGGTACTCCATTGTAACGGAGAGCGATTCGGCCGTTTTGGACGGCACGGCGCTGAAACCGATCGTTCAGACGATCGATAATTTCGAGCGGAATCATAAGCTTGGACTTGTGTTTGAGGCGCGCTGCATGGGCGGAAGCCTTTTAGTCTGCACAAGCCGTCTCTGGAGGCTTCGCGGCGACGAAGCGGCAGAGAATCTGTACCGGAGCCTGGCGGCTTACGGGAGCTCGGAAAGCTTCCGGCCCGGGCAGGAGCTGACCGGGCCGGAGTTTGAACGGATATTTGGGGCGGAAGTGTAAAAAAGGTGCTTAAACGGTCCCGGTGATCGTTAAAACGCTCACGCCAGGATTGATGATAAGGCTTCCGGTCGCGGCATCGCGCGTGTAGGTCGCGGCAGGTACGGTGATCTGCCCGGCAACGCTCGCAAATTCGCCCGTCGCGGTATCGTAGGTGTAATTGGTCGGCGACGTCCAGGTCGTACCGTTGAAGGTAACGGTGATCGGGTCGAGAACCGGGTTGAAGGTGTCGGTGACAACGACATTGTCCGCGACCGTGGCCGGAGTGTTTCCGTTGTTCTGGATGACAAAGGTATAGGTGAGCTGTCCGTTTTCGGAGACCGTGGTCGGGGAAACGGACTTGCTGATTGTCAGCATGGCCATGTCTGCGGCGTTGATCTGCTCCGTTGCGGTGAGATCGTTGGTCAGCCCCGCGCCGGATATGGTTGCCGTGTTGGTGATGGTGCTGCCCGACGCGAGTGGTGCAAACTGGTTTACGGCGGCCTGGTAGACGATCGCGGCATTTCCGTTGGCAGGAACCGAGATACCGGTTACTGTAAAGCCGTTTTCTGTCTTAATGGCAGGGGCGGCCTGGAGCGTGCCGTTGACATAGTATTTAATAGAGCCGTCCACATAGGTGAGTGGAGTGAGCGTGCGTCCGGCATCCGTGTACGCGCCGAGATCGTCCGCGACGGTCAGGTCGGTAAACGGCACATTGCCGGAGTTTACGATGGTGACGATATAGGTCACGGCGTCGCCCGCAACGTAATCGGGCAGAACAGCGTGTTTTCTCGCGGAGAGCACTTCCACGAGCTCGCCGGTGGTGATGTTCGAGGTTGTGGTATTGCCGTTGTAGGAAAGGGTGGCCTGATTATAAAAAGTAGCCATGTATGCCTCCTTCATATTTTGAACAAACGCTGGTACAGATCGCGCCGGCTGGCATCCGGTGCGGGCAGCGGTATTGTGCCGCCGTCTGTATATTATATGAAGGATTTTGAGGGATGGTACTTTACGCCGTCATCCGATCAGAACATTCTTTCCCTCGAATGCAAAACCATATTTTCGAATACGTTCTGCCGGGATGCCCCTGGCCTCCAGAGCGGCGGCGTATTTTTTTTCTTCAATCTGTAAAAGCGCCGCCTGCACCGTCTCTTCCAGATCCTTTTCCCTCTTTGGGCGATGCACCTTGAATTCAAGGATGATCGCGTCATCCTTTTCGTTGCCCGGCAGCGGCTCGAGCATCACATCGTAGCGCCCGAAGCCGCTTTCCCGGTTGGAGGTGATCGTGTAGCGGCCGGCCAGCTCCACCATCAGACCGAGCACAAAGCCGTGGTAGAAGCGCTCCGGCTCCGCCGTCCCGGAGGGGCTACTTCCGGTATCGAAACTGCTGAAGGTCGCGAGCGCGACACGGTTCATGTATTCGTTCATTGCGTCAAGGTCATCGATCAGCAGAGCTTTGATGAAATCATTATAGGCCGGGGAGCAGCAATAAAACCATTCCCGGGTCATTTCCTCAAACGTCAGCTTTACTTCCCTGTTTGTGAGCTGCAAAATGTATTCTTCCCTTCCGGTGTCCGGATCCATTGGAAGTTTTTCTGCCTTCAGATATCCGCTTGCCAGCAGCAGGCTCCAGATCGCATATTCATTGTAACCGAGCTGGTTGAACACGATCTGATCGTCGATTCTTGTGCGGAATGTGCCGACGTTCAGTAGCTCCTCCATGACCAGCTTTACGTCGCGGCTGCCCTCGCGGAC
>CAMWWR010000159.1 GCA_947178045.1 uncultured Clostridia bacterium | reverse complement strand
AACAAAAAATGTACCATCTTGCGACAACCCTTTTCCCCTTTCCTTGGCAACTAGGCACAAAATAAATATATCCCCTGCAATCTCAAATTGCAAGGGACTGGGATAAACACCACTTATAAAGGGATAAACGAACACGCGCAAAACCACCCGTCTTCCTCATAAAAATCACAAATACCGTCATATTTTCCTACAATACTCCGAATCTGGGCAATTCCCATCCCATGCCCGTCCTTTTCCTCCTTCGTCGAGCGCAACTGCGGGTTAGGGATAAGCACAGAACCCGCAATCCTATTTTTCACAAGGATTGTCTCATAATCCCTCCGCCTTGTAATCCCAACAAAAAGCTCCGGCGATTCTTCCGCGCGGCACGCCTCAATGGCATTGTCCAGCAGGTTCGAGAGCAATGCCGAGAAATCCAGACTCTCCATGCGCCCAAACGAAAGATTTTCAATCTCCGCCTTAACCGAAATTCCCCGTTCCCTTGCCAGGTTCAGCTTTTCGTTTAAAATATGGTTCATCAGCAGATTGCCCGTCTCGATATAGCTGTGAACCGCATTCAGCTTGTCCAGAATCTGCGAGGTGTAGACCCTCGCCGCAGCATAATCCCCGCTGTTCAGATAGGATGCGATCACCATCAGATGATTTTTCATATCGTGCTTCAGCCTGCGGACATTTTCATGCAGTGCGCGGATTTCCGCGTCCTGCCCGCGCTGCTGCCCGACGGAGGCCTTCAGCTCGTTCCACTGATATTCCAGCTCCGCCCTCTCGCCCGCCAGCCTGTGACATTCCTCCGCAAGGCGCTCACATTCGCGCTGCCAGTCCGCTTCCTTTCGTCCTTTCATGGCCGCCTCCCTCCTGCATTCCCTACCCGATCATATACCGCATCAGCGTCCTTTTCGCAGCCTCCGCATAGCTCCTGCCGATCGGAATGCTCGTCCCGTTCGTCAGAAGCACTCCGTCCGCGCCGAGGGACCTCACCGCCGCCTGATTGACCAGATATCCCTTATGGACGCGGACAAAGCCGCTGCCGGAAAGCGCCGCCTCCACCGCGGACAGTGTTTCCCGGAAGCGGTACGATGCTTCCCCGGGAGCGCATAACAGTCCCTTCGGGCTGTATGCCGGCACTCCGGAGCCGTATGGCGTTTCTGCTGTCCGGCGGCATGCGGCTCTGTCCGGGCAGCGCTCCTCCCGTGCGAAAAGCTTTAAATAGTTCCCCTCAGCTTCAAAATACAAAATATCCGCAAGCGGCAGCTTTATTCTCGCGCCCGCGGCCGGAAAGCAAAAATGCCGTTCCCGGCCGGAAAGCTCCTTCACACAGTCCGCCAGCAGCTTTTCCAGCTCCGCATCCATGCAGCTTTTGCGCACAAAGCCGAACGGGTGGAACTGCAGGCTGTCGTAGACCAGCTCGTCGTGGCTCGTCACAAACACGAGCAGCGGCCGCCGTTCCATGCCGGAAAGCCCCGCCGCAATGTCAAGTCCGGAAAGCCCCGGCATGTCGATGTCCAGCAGAAGGATATCGCAGGGAACGACACCCTCCAGCGCAGCCTTCAGCCTGCCGCCGTCGGAGAATACAGATATTTCGCTGTCGCTCAGCCGTTCCTTTACACTTGCCGAAAGGCACTGCAGCATCTGCGGTTCGTCATCACAGATAAAAATACGGTACGGCATAATTCTCCCCCATCTCCCGTTTTTTGTATTTCCATACTACCATAAGCCTGCCGGTTTTACAAGAAGGGAGCCCGCGCAGGCCTGCCGCTGCCATAAACCAAAGTTCTGGCAGTATGCAGCAGAATAAAAAATTTTTCCTCTTGACCTTTCCGTTGCGTAAAGGTATATGATGTATGCAAATCATATCATATATAGCAAAACGGGAGGTAATTATGATTTATACTGCAGGGGAACTCGCAAAAAAGCTGGGCGTATCCGCCCGCACCGTTCGATTTTACGACGAGAAAAATCTTCTGATTCCGCAGGGCTATTCCGAGGCCGGATACCGGCTCTATGACGACGAAAGCGCCGAACGGCTCCAGAAGATCCTGATGCTGCGTTTTATGGACTTCTCCATTGAGCAGATCGCGGAAATCATGCAGGAGGAAACCTTCGACGTAAAAAAATCACTGGAGGAGCAGGAGCGCCTGCTGCTGGAAAAAAAGGAGCATATTGAGCGAATTCTCGCGGCGGTCCGCAGGACGCGGGACATGCTGGAAGCAGGACAGGAACCGCTTTTCTGGGACAATATGCGCCGTATTATCGAAATCACCCATGAGCGGGAATATGTCACTGCGCAGTACCGCACCGACGACAATCTCAGCAAGCGCATTTCCATCCACGATTACTCCACCTCACCGGTCGGCTTCTACCCGTGGATGCTCGGCAAAATCGCCCTTGCTGCAAACATGAAGGTACTCGACATCGGCTGCGGAAATGCCGCCTTCTGGCGCAGTGTCGCCGCCCTGCTGCCGGAAAATCTGGAGATCCATCTTGTCGACTATTCGGCCGGCATGCTGGACAGCGCGGAAAAGAATATGCGGGAAATCCAAGCGCAATTTCCGGAAAAACACCTGCGTTTTGTTCTCGACCGGCGCGACGCCGCGGACTTCTCCTACCCGGTATCCGGCTTCGACCGGATCATGGCAAACCATGTGCTGTTCTACCTGAGCCGCGAAGCGCGCCTTGAGCTGTACCTGAAAATAAATGCTCTGCTGAAGGACGACGGGCTCTTTTCCTGCAGTCTGATCGGCAGGACGCACCTTTTTGAACTCCATGAACTCCTCCAAAAATACTACCCGGAAATCACGATCCCATCCGCTTCCTTCGATATCTGGCTGGAGGACGCCGCACAGGAGCTGGGCTGCTGCTTTACTGTTTTGGAGACCGAGGAGCAGAAGAATGATCTGCTTGTGCCGGATGCGGAGCCCGTCCTTCACTATGTCTCCTCCTACTCCGCCGAGGCAAAGGAGATTATCCGCAGGGACCGGGAACATTTTCTGAAGCTGATACGCGAGGAAATGAACGAGGACGGTCTGTTCTACATGCATAAATCAACCGGGATGGTTACTTGCAGAAAAATACGGTCCTGATCTTTTACGAAAACCGCGCGAACGCTATACTGTATGCCAGAATACACCACGGCTTTCCCAGAACAATGATCGTGGTAAATTTTTTCAGTCCCATTTTTGTTAACCCCGAAAAATAGCAGAAAAAGTCGTCCGGAAACAGCGGAAGCACCATTCCCAGAAAGAGCAGCGCCGTGTAGGATCTGCTCTTTCCCGCCCACTCCGAATATTTTTCGTATTGTTCCTTTGGAAACACGCTCTGCACCAGAGCTGTCCCGTATTTTCTCGCAAGGACGAACGCGATCACTGAGCCCAGCGAAATACCGATATAATTGCACCAGAAGCCTCCCGCGCTCCCGAACAGCACCGCGCCCGCCGCGCACCCGAGAAAACCCGGGAGAACCGGCACAATCACCTGCAGCGCCTGAATTGCCACAAGGATAATCGGCGCAAGCACGCCGAAACTTCGAATGTACTCCTGCAGCGTATCCACGGAATAAAATTTCCCGCCCAGATATGCTTTTCCCAAAGCAATCATCAGCAGCAGACAAAAAATCAGAAATCCAATTGTCAAAATTTTCTTTGCGCTCATGCTCTTCCTCCTGTCCCTTAGTTTAGCTTGTATTGCTTAAATTAACATGAAACTGAATAATTTCCAGAAAAAAATACTATCCTGCCGCCATTGCGCTGTGACGACAGGATAGCATTTGATTTTCAAGTTTTTATCTACGTTTTAAAAAATAGAAGGCGTTTTCGGATTTCGAAGCGTTCCCGTTTCCGGAACGCTGCAGAACTGTCCGGCCGTTCCGTCTGTACGAGATAGGAGGGCATGGTATAGTTCTTTCCCGTCTCGTACACCTTTTGCAAGGAGATTATTTTCAGCGCCACACCGTTCAGCGTCACTGTCATATCCTCTGGCGCAATCTCTAGGTAGTTCATTTTGAACTACTGATTTTAATTGTCGCTTACCACAAAGCCTTGCCTGAATTATAAAATCAGGTGACCAATTTGTCCACTTGAACAAGAGGGCGCTACTTTGCAAACAATGCATTTATCCCTCAAATGCCCAAAATAGACTTTCGGCGTGACCACCGAAAGTCTATTTTGGTTTGTCGAAACAGCGTCCCAAACGCTTTGAACAGCCCCTTGCCGTGGCCGGCTGCGCATTCAGAAACCGAATGCTGACAGGTCAGCTCATTAAGTGTAGTGGTCAAGCTTTTTTGTAACGCTTGTGGCTAAAAATTTAATGTAGCTCCCAGCAAGTTACCGCCACCCTGAACAGCAGCCCAAGAGGGGTGGCTGCTGTCTTTCCTCCAGCTCGGAAACCTAGGACAGGTCATGGATGTCCTGTCCCCATATACTATGCGCATCGTGCTTCAAAGGGTGTCTTGTACCCGTTGTAGGAATGAGGGCGCACATGGTTGTAAGTGACATAGGCGACTTTCTCCACTGCTTGATACATCGCCTCCTCCGTCCTGAACTCATACAGGTTGGTGCATTCATTTTTCATGGTGCTAAAGTACTGTTCCATCGGCGCATTGTTATAAGGGTATCCCGCCTTGCTCATGCTCTGGGTCACACCGGCGGATTCATAGAACTCCACGAATGCTTTTGATGTGTACTGGGAGCCCTGGTCACTATGCAAGGTCAGCCTGTTCCTGAGTGTTGACTGTGAATCCAAAGCCTTCTGCAATGTCCGGATGGCAAGGTCGCTGGTGATATGACGGTCCATGATGCTGGCCATTACACTGCGGTCATAGAGGTCTATGATCGAGCAGTTGTAACGCACATCCCCATTTTTCAGGAACAGGTAGGTGAAATCCGTACACCACTTCTGGCTGGGTTTCTCTGCTGTGAAGTTCTGCTTCAGCTTGTTCTCGAACACCTTATGGGGCTTCCCCGGTCTGATTCCTGGCTTTCCAGGACGAACGATGGAGCGCAGACCCAGCTCTGTGTTCATATATTTATGGATGGTCGCAGCGCTATAGCGGTATCCACTACGTTCCAGATAAGCCCTCATACTGCGGTAGCCATCGACGCCGTTGTGACTGTGATAGATTTCCTGGATATGCTCATGGACTTCCGTTTTTTGGGTATAATAGCTCGCCCTTCGGCGCTTCCGGTAGTTGTAATAAACATTCGGGCAGAGCTACAGCCTCCGCAACGGACACCGAATTCCCTATACTGTTGGTTAATGAATCAGTAAGCCTCTAACCGATTTCCTTTGCAAAGAATGCGATACCATCTATAGATGGCATTCGCTTTGTTTTGAGAACGCAATCTCCTTTCTTAATTTTTCATTCTTAGGCGTTTGCGAAACGCCAGAACCCGCATAAATACGGGATTCTTTTTGCTACA
>CAMWWR010000158.1 GCA_947178045.1 uncultured Clostridia bacterium | reverse complement strand
TGAGCGCGACGACCTTTTCTACCAGCTCTTCGTTCTTCTCCGCGGATTTCCCCGATTTTATCTCGATGTTCAGATTTATTCTTCCCTTGCACAGCCTTATCACTTCCTCCAGCGTCGGAATCGCCGTTCCCTCATAGCCATGGCCGAACCAGCTCCCCGCATCCAGCGTCTGCAGTTCGCCGTAGGTTATCTTCGAAACCGTGAGATCTTTTCCGGTCGTTCTTTTCAGGCTCGCATCGTGCATCAGAACAACAACACCGTCCTGGGTCAGCTGCACATCGATCTCCGCAAAATCCGCCGTGTGCTCGATCGCCAGCTCAAGTGCCGCGAGCGTATTCTCGGGGGCCTGAGCCGACGCGCCGCGATGCGCCGTAATGTAAGTGCCGAACAGCGTTTCCTTATCCGCCAGAGAACCGTTGCGGAACGCATCGTACAGAGAAAACGCATTCAACAGAAATACAACGGCAGCAGCCAGCGCGATTCCCCGCGTATACCTGCTGTGCATCGACCGAAGGCTTCCGCCCCGCTCTCCATTCTCCAGACGCCATACATCGTCCTCTCTGGCAATGCGTTCCCAGAACCGTTCAACCCGGTTGCCGAAGGCAGGCTCGGGACCGTATCGGGAAAAGAAAAAGGAGAGATTGGCATAATTGACGATCTGGCTGGCGATGGTGACCAGGATCCCCATATAGACCATGACCTCATCGCACATCTTCAGCATGGCGGCCACGAGCACATGCTCCGGCTTTGTCTGATAAATGATATAGCATGCCGTGACAAGCACAAGTCCGTAGACAAGCATACAGGCCAGCGTGAGCACCGCATTGATGCCTAAGAGCCGCGCCAGGAAGCGGAAAAAATGTTTCCTGATCAGCCGCACGCTCTTTTTGAAGCCGTCCCCGAGCGAGTCGTCCTCCAGCACACAGTAGTAAAGAAAATAGATTCCGAAGAAATTGACGATCACACATGCGAGAGCAAGTACAGCAACAATGCAGAGCCCCGCCCTCTGCTCGACGATCACCTGCGCGATAAAAGCCGGCACGCGGAAGCGGACGGCAAAAACAGCAATGATGGGAGCCAGCGTAACGAGCGCGTTGACGAACGCAAAGGCCAGAACGGCCAGGCTTCCCCTCTTCTTCAAAAGGTACACGGTTTCGCGAAGCCCCGGCAAAAGGATCTGTGTCACACCGATATTCCTGCGCCTGACATAGCCCTGATAAAAGACGATGAGGGACACGGTTTCCACCAGATAGAGGACGGCGCAAATCAGCAGCAGAACGCATAATGCCGGCAGAGTTGCCGGATGCATGAGGAAGCGGCGCATATTTTCCAGGGTCAGATAGCTCTGTCCGGTCACCGCCAGTAGAAGGCGGATGACTCCCATAAAAAGCAGATACATCACAATGAGGAAGGCCGCCTTGTACAGCAGCTCAAACAGCAGCAGCGCCCGGATATTCTTCTTTCCGACTCTCCTGAGCCCTTTTTCAGCTCCTCGGCGGCCGTCCGTACCTTCCTTCCGCCCCTTCGCATTTCTCCGGTATCTTTTTTCATTTCTCCTGTGTTTTTCCGCGCGCATAAGTCCCCTCGCTCCGCACCGCCACATTACTCCTCAAAATATGCCGTGCAGCGGATCCCCTGATCGTAATCTCCAAAGCCCTTGCCAAACAGGGTCAGTCCCCCGCAGTTTTTTGTCTCCTTCGGCACGGATACCCTGAACGTGATCAGCGTCGTGTAATCGATCGCAAGATCATCAATCGTCACATCGCTGATCTTTGCCCCGCCGTCGATGAAGGTCCCCTCCTTTGTCACGGAAAGCGTCTTCAGCAGGCCGTACTGATTGCAGTCCTTCGGCCACCAGTCCGGTGTAAAATGGCCGCGCCGCGCGCCGTAGTCCCCCGGGCTGATCCATTTTCCGACCGGCACGCCGGCCACCTCAAAATAGATGTCGGAGGGATAATCCTCATTATAGCCCGGATATTCGGAGGAGAGCTCCATCGACAACCGCAGTCCCACAAGATGCTCCCCCGGCTTCAGACGGTTCGGCAGGTGATAGGTCACATATCCGCTGCCAAACCAGAACACACACGCCTTGTAGTGAACCGGGAACATAAAATATTTCGGCATATCAAATTCCCCGATGATTCCCTGAAGGGTCGCGATTCCGCAGGTCGGATTCGCCTCGCATTCGTGGTACGCGCCGATCGGGATATCATCCTCATAATAGTCCCGCCGCTCCTGTCTCGGCTTTAGGTCGATCATGAAGGAATCGTACCGCGGCTTGCAGATTTTACAGTTTCCACGCTTTCCCGGCACCGTCCGGATGTCGATCAGCCCCGCCTGCTGAAGCTTTTCTATATGCATGGACACCGCGCTGTTCGTCAGCTCCATCTCGCGCGCGATATCATCGAGCTTCTTATCACCCTCCTCGTACAGCGCCTCCATAATCCGTATTCTCATCGGCGCACTCAGTGCCTTGAATACCGCCTCTGCCTCCCACATCGATTGGAAATGTTTCATACCGCCACAGCCCCGCTTTCTATTATTCGCACTTTTGCCGTCCTTAGACCTCACACTACATATTATTTTCCCACGAATGATTCTTAAAGTCAATGCTGACTTAAAGCGATTCGTATTGGCACAGTTACAGTTCAGCCTTCGGCTTCCCTGTAACAAAAGTGATGCACAGAAAGCCGAACTGTAACTTGGCACATTCCGCAGAGCATGGTATAATGCTGTATATCTTCCCCCGGCGAAACTGCACCCTGGATGCGGCGGACAAATACTTTCATGGAGGCTTTTTATGAAATATTCGACGATTTTATTTGATCTTGACGGAACATTACTGAACACACTTGAAGATCTTACCAACAGCGTAAATTTTGCGCTGCGCTCGCTCGGATATCCCGAGCGCACGCTTGAGGAGGTGCGCGGTTTTGTCGGCAACGGCATGAAAAAGCTTGTGGAGCGGGCGCTTCCGCCCAATGCGCAGGAGCCCGCCCGCACAAAATGCTTCGATCTCTTTTCCGGATATTACGGCGAACATCTTCATGACTGCACCGTTCCATACGCCGGTATCCCCGAGCTGCTGCACACGCTGAAGGAAAACGGCTGCCGCATCGCCATTGTTTCCAACAAAATGGACGGGCCTGTCAGGGAACTCGCCGGCATATACTTCCCGGACTGCGTCGACGCGGCGATCGGCACTCCCGCCGACCACAAAAAGCCGGATCCGTACTGCGTTTACGAGGCGGCCCGCTCGCTTGGCGCCCCTCTTAAGGAATGCATCTATGTCGGCGATTCCGGGGTGGACGTGGAGACGGCCCGCAACGCCGGAATTCTCTGCATCGGAGTCACCTGGGGCTTCGCAGGAAAGCAGGCGCTTGAGGAATGCGGACCGGATTTTATTGCGGAAAGCACCGGCGGGGTGCTCTCCCTTTTGCAGTAAGCCCTACTGCCGATTTGCTACTTTTTCTTCAAATTCTTCCATCGTCATCAGAATCTTTCTCGGCTTGGTGCCCTCCTCCGGCCCGACAACCCCGGCCGCCGTCAGCTGATCCATAATGCGGGCGGCCCGGTTAAAGCCGATCTTATACAGCCTCTGCAGCATTCCGATGGACGCCTTTTCCTTCTCGATGATGAAGCGCCCGGCTTCGATAAAGTAATCATCCTTATCGTCCGCCGAACCTCCTCCCCCATCCGACGGGGACGAGGACATAATCCTTTTCTGAACCTCCTCGTTATAGCCCGGCGCGCCCTCGGCCTGCGCCTTAAGAAAATCGACGACTGCGCTGACCTCGGAATCCGAGACGAACGCGCCCTGAATGCGCACCGGCTTCGGATAGCCCGACGGGAAGAAGAGCATATCGCCCTTTCCGAGCAGGCGCTCCGCGCCGACGCCGTCCAGGATCGTTCTGGAATCCACTGCCGATGTCACCGCAAACGCGATACGCGACGGAACGTTCGCCTTGATGACGCCCGTGATGACATTGACGGAAGGCCGCTGCGTCGCAATGATCAGATGCAGGCCCGCCGCCCGCGCCATCTGTGCAAGGCGGCAGATCGCATCCTCGACCTCGTTCGCCGACGCGACCATCATCAGGTCGGCAAGCTCGTCGACAATAATAACGATCTGCGGCAGTTTCGGATAGGCCGGATTCGGCTCATCAAAGCCCGCAACCTTCTCGTTGTAGCCGTTCAAATCTCTCACGCCAAGCGCAGCAAACTTGTTGTACCGGTCCGTCATTTCCATGACAGCCCAGTTCAGGGCCGCGCTCGCCTTCTTCGGGTCGGTCACGACCGGGATCAGCAGATGCGGAATACCGTTGTAAATACTCAGCTCCACGACCTTCGGGTCGACCATGATAAGCTTTACATCCTTCGGATCCGCCTTGTAGAGAATACTCATAATAATCGTGTTGATGCAGACGGATTTTCCCGAGCCGGTGGCTCCGGCGATCAGCATGTGAGGCATTTTTGCAATATCCGACACAATGATCTGGCCGCTGATGTTTTTTCCGACGGCGAAGGCCACCCGCGATTTGTGCTCCGTAAACTCTTTGCTCTCCAGCAGCTCCCGCAGAATGACCGCCGTATTTTCCTTGTTCGGCACCTCGATTCCGACGGCCGCCTTGCCCGGAATCGGCGCTTCGATGCGGATGTCTGCCGCGGCAAGATTCAGCTTGATGTCGTCGGAGAGCTTCGTGATCTGGCTCACCTTGACGCCCTGCTCCGGCTGAAGCTCATACTGCGTCACGGACGGACCGCAGCAGATATTGGTCACGGTCACACGCCCGCCGAAGATCTAGAGAGTCTTCTTCAGCTTGACCGCCGTCTCCTTCAGCTCGCGCTCATTCGCGCCCTTGCCCGGCTTCGGCTCTGCAAGAAGCTCGATCGGAGGAAATTCATATTTCTTTTCTACCACGGGTTGTTCCATCCGGTTTGCAATGTCCGCCGCGAAGGCTGCCTGATCCTCCCCATCAAAGCCGTCCCCTGACCCGCGGCCGTTATTTGACGAAGTACTCCTCACGGAATCAGGCTCACGCCGCAAAGCGCCAGCTCCCGCCTGCCCGAAGGCATTCGAACCGTGAGCGTTCTCCCTGTCGAAATTTTCTCTGTTGAAATTTTCCCTGTCGAAAGCAGCAGCTCCGCCGTCAAACTCCGGCTCCGAAGCCCCCTCTGCGGCAATCGGCTCCTGGCCGAACTCAAACAACCCAGCTTCCGTTTCCCGGGCAAAGGAATCTGCTCCGCTGCCGAATTCCGACTCCGAAGCTCCTCCCGCGGCAATCGGCTCCTGCCCGGATCCGATCACCTGAGCTTCTGTTTCCCGGACAAAGGAGTCCGCTCCGCTGCCGAACTCCGGTTCAGAAGACTCTCCTGCAGCGATCGGCTCCTGCCCGGACCCGAGCCCCCCGGCTTCT
>CAMWWR010000157.1 GCA_947178045.1 uncultured Clostridia bacterium | reverse complement strand
GAATGGGGATTTGAGGAGGGAAAAATGTCTCATCAGTTTATCATGCCAAAGCAGATATTTTACGGGGAGGGGGCGCTGGAGCAGGCATCCGCGGCGATTGCGGGCTGCGGAAAAAAGGCGCTTATCGTCACCGGTCCTGTGGTGGTAAAGCTGGACAATGTCGGGGCCGTGACAAAACTGCTGCAGGACGCAGGGGCGGAGTATGCGGTTTTTGACGGTGTGACCGGAGAGCCGACCGACCGGATGGTGGACGCCGGGCTTGTGATATGGAGGAGGGAGCAGTGTGACTTCCTGATCGCCGTAGGGGGAGGCTCCCCGATCGATGCGATGAAGGCCATCGGGGTGGTGGCGGTTCATGGCGGCTCCATCAACGACTGGTACGGCAGGGAGATCACGGGGGACCTGCCGCCGATGGTGGTCATCCCGACCACGAGCGGGACAGGGTCGGAGGCGACCTGGTTTACGATTATCACGAACACGCAGACCTCGGTCAAAATGCTTTTGAAGGGAAGGCCGCTGATGCCGGATATCGCGGTGGACGACCCGCGCTTTACCATGACGGCTCCTCCGGCAATTACGGCGGCAACAGGCCTGGACGCGCTCTGCCACGCGGCGGAAAGCTATACCTCAAAAAAGGCGCAGCCGATGACGGATACGATGGCGGTCAGCGCGGTAAAGCGGATTTTTCAATATCTGCCGGAATGCTATTTGCACGGGGACGATGCTGCGGCGAGGGTGCAGATGAGCCTGGCCGCGCTGGAGGCAGGCATTGCTTTTAACAATGCTTCCGTGACAGTCATCCACGGGATGAGCCGTCCGATCGGGGCGCTGTTCCATGTGCCGCACGGGGTCAGCAACGCCATGTTGCTTCCGACCTGCTTTGAATATGTGTACCGAGAGGCGGCGGACCGCTTTGCCGGCCTTGCGCGGGCGATCGGCGCGGCGGGGGAGCAGGAGCCCGATCTTGAAGCGGCGCAAAAATTTATCAGGGCATGCAGGCAGCTCTGCGAACTCTGCCATATCCCGACCTTAAAGGAATACGGGATTGACCGGGAAAAATTTTTCGAGAGTATACCGAAGATGACGGAGGATGCCCTTGCGTCCGGCTCGCCCGCCAATACGAGACGTGAGCTTTCGGCGGAGGATATCCGGACGATGTATGAAAGCCTGTGGCAGGAATCAGCCTGAAGGCGTGGCGATGAGCCGAAAGACTGTGTCCGCCCGATGAGCCGGGAGGCTGCGTCCTCCTGAAATCGAGCGAAGCTTTTCTGTCCCGGAACGGGGACGTGCAGGCCGGCATAAGCTAAGGTGAGAATGCTGCGGGCAGGTGCGGCTCATGGAGAGCGGAAAAGCGGACAATCCGCTGAATCTGGCGTTGTCTACGCCGGAGGCGATGCGGGAGAAGTCCATCGATTTGAACACGGGCTTTCAGGAGCAGACAAGGCGCTGGGAGCTGATCGTAAAATACCATGGAGATTTAGAGGAACTGGCGGGACAGCTTGGATTTGAGGCGGTCCCGCTTTTGAATTCCTATGCGGTTATAACAATCGACGAGGGACGGATTCCGGCCCTGCTTGCGAGCGAGCAGCTGGAATTTGCGGAGAAGCCGAACCGGCTGTATTTTGAGCTCGAGAAGGCTGTTCCTGCCTCCTGCCTGCCGGTGCGCGTCAATGATTTCGCGCTTTCGGGCGCAGGGACGCTTGTCGGAATTATTGATTCGGGCATTGATTACGCGCACCCGGATTTCCGCAATGAGGACGGTAGCACGCGGATCGCGCTTCTTTGGGATCAGACGATTCCGAACGGCATATTTACGGAGGAGCAGATCAACGAGGCGCTGCGGGCGCGCAGTCTGCCGGAGCGCCTGCGCCTCGTGCCGAGCACCGATGTGTCCGGGCACGGGACGGCGGTCGCGGGAATTGCCGCGGGCAACGGCAGGGCGTCCGGCGGACGCTACCGTGGGGTGGCATACGACAGCCGGCTGATTGTCGTCCGCCTCGGCAGCTCCGTGGGAAATTCGTTCCCGAGAACAACAAATCTGATGACTGCCATGGATTTTCTGGCACGGGAGGCGCTGAAGCGCGGGCTGCCGATGGCGGTGAACATCAGCTTCGGGAATAATTACGGCGCGCATGACGGGAGCTCGCTGGTGGAGCAGTACCTGACCGCGGTATCCGGCTTCTGGAAAATCAGCATCGTGACGGGAACGGGGAACGAGGGGGCGGCCCGCGGACACACGGCCGGGCGGCTGACGGCCGGGGGCGGCCCGCAGACCATCGAATTTTCGGTGGGGCCGGGGGAGCGCAGCCTGAGCCTCCAGCTCTGGAAAAATTATTCCGACCGCTTTGGGCTTGAGATCATCGCGCCCTCCGGAGCTTCCTTCCTTGTGCAGGAGCCGGTGTCCGCGGCGGGGGAGCGTATTCGCAGGACGGTGCTGTCCGATACGGAGGTGCTTGTCTATCTGGGGGAACCGAAGCCCTACACGGTCAATCAGGAAATCTATATGGAATTTCTGCCGGCCGAAAGCCGGATGAACAGCGGTATCTGGAGAATCGTTCTGACGCCGCTGTCCGTGACCGACGGCGAATACCGCCTCTGGCTGCCGGCGCAGGAGGCGCTGGAGCCTTCGACGGGCTTTTTGCAGCCGGTCGAAAGCACAACCCTGACAATCCCTTCAGCCGCCTCCGGTGTGATTTCCGTCGGCGCTTATGATTCCTTCCGGGACAGCTACGCCTACTTTTCTGGGCGCGGCTACGCGGTCGGCACCAGAAACAGCAAGCCGGATCTGGCCGCGCCCGGCGTGGACATCTTCACCACCTCCCCGGGGGGCGGCTATTCGCTGCACACCGGCACGTCCATGGCGGCTCCCTTTGTGACGGGAGCCGCCGCGCTGCTCATGCAGTGGGGGATTGTGCAGGGGCGGGATCCGTATTTGTACGGGGAAAAAATAAAGGCGTATCTGAAAAGCGGTGCGAGAAGGCTGCCGGGTTTTTCGGAATATCCGAATGCGCTGGTCGGGGATTATGCTATTATAGTGCCAAGTTAGTGAGAAGCCAGTAAAATCAAGGGGTTCCACTGATTTCGTCCAAGACAGAAATACCGTGAAAACGGTGAAAAAGAGGTGGAACTTTGGAAATTCCCACCTCAAAAATGGGAAAATCAGGATACTTGACATTAAAATAACATCAGGCATCATAGAACGCTTTGTGCGGGAATCTTGAAAATTCTAAGGAATCATTCTCTGATTGTTTGATTGTCTGTTTCATTCTAAATTCTATATGTTGTTATGTCGTATCTGATTTTTCTTTATCCTATTTATCCAAAACCCTATTACCCAAGGGAAAAATGCCAGACATTCTATCGAATTATAGATTTGATTCGATTGACTTTATGAAAAGCAATTTTTTACTTTACACAGAGTGCAAAAATGATGACTCAGACATAATCTGCGAAAGGAGCATTACGAATGGCAAAAATTATAGCAGTCATGAACGAGAAAGGCGGCGTGGGCAAATCTGCCACGGCCACCACCCTCGCATACCTGTTGGCGAAGCGTGGGAAGCGAACCTGCCTGATTGACTTTGACGGGCAGGGGCATTCCAGTATCATTTACGGTGTGAAGAACACGAACAGGTTGGAAGTGACAATCAACACGCTGTTGCGCAGGGTGATTGAGGACGAGCAGCTGCCGGAGCCGGACAGTTACATATTGAAACATGAAAGCGGTGTGGAGGTTATCCCGTCCAACTCACAGCTCTTTACCCTGGAGCGCAACCTGTGCAACGTCGATTTCCGGGAGCGGATACTGACGCAGTATGTGGATACTATCCAGGACAGATACCAGTACATCATCATTGACTGTATGCCGCAGATGGGGACACCGATGATTAACGTGATGATGTGCGCGGACAGTATCATTGTCCCGACACAGGCGGAGTTACTGTCCACACAGGGGTTGGCGGAACTGCTGAAGCATTATCAGGTCATCCGAAGGAACAGCAACCACAGGCTGCGGATTGAGGGCATCCTGATTACGATGGATTCGCCGAACACCATTGTGTCAGCGCAAGTGCGGGGGCTGATTGAGCAGGGCTTTGCCGGGGCTGTCCCGATTTTCCAGACGCACATCCCACGTTCCATCAAGGTAGCGGAGGCCGTGCTGTACCACAAAACAATCTGCGAGTATATGCCGAATAACCCGGCAGCAGTCGCATACGAAAAATTTGCGGACGAGCTTTTAGGGGCAGAAGCCGCAGCGGACGGGGAGGGGGTGCGTGCGGTTGGGTAAGCCAAGGATTAACCTGGAGGATTTCAACGATATGCTGCATTTCGGATCAGGGAAAGAAAATATGCCTGCACCCGCAAAATCATCGTTTTCCGCTTCGGAAGTTTCTTCTGGTCTCGCTTCGGCATCTGTGTCCGATCAGGGGGCTGCACCGGGGCAGAACGGCATTCTGGAAATGGATTTTGGGCAGATGGAGCCGTTCCCGGAGCATAAGTTCAAACTGTACGAGGGGCAGCAGCTTGATGACATGGTGGAGAGCATCCGGCAGTTTGGCATCCTGTTGCCCATAATCCTCTGGCATACCGGGGAAGGGAAATACATTATCCTGAGCGGGCATAACCGCCGCAATGCCGCAATGCTTGCGGGGCTGACAAAAGGCCCGGTGATTGTCCGGGAAGGGCTGACGCATGACGAGGCGGTGTTGATTGTAACGGAAACGAACCTGCGGCAGCGCTCCTTTGCCGACATGAGCCATTCCGAGCGGGCGTATTGTCTGGCACAGCATTATGAGGCGCTGAAATCGCAGGGGAGGAGAAACGACCTTTTAGCGGAGATTGAAATGCTCCTGAACCCGCATGAATCAAGGGAAAATTCAACTTCTGTTCAACTTGAACAGAAGTTGGAAAGTAGAGAAAAAGTCGGTCAAGAATACGGGTTATCGGCATCTAAAGTTGGGAGATACATTAAGATATCTTCTTTAATTGAACCCTTACTTATGCGTGTGGACACCGGCGAAATCGCCTTCCTTGCTGCCTATGACCTGTCTTTTGTGGAGGACACCACAAAACAGCATCGGATTGCAGACCTTATGGCATCCGATAGTTACAAGTTGGATATGAAAAAGGCGGAGCTGATCCGCAGCCATTACGAAAACGGGAAGCTGACTGATACAATACTTATACAGATACTCTCCGGCGAGAAAATCAGAAAGCCAAGAGGCGACCGGCCACAGTCTTTTAAGGTCAAGCCCGCTGTGATTACCAAGTATTTTACCGCCGGGCAGAGCACGAAGGAGATTGAGGAAACCATTGACCGGGCGTTGGAATTCTATTTTAACAGTAAAAACGAGAAGGAAGATTTTCCGGAAGAAACAGAAGTCGAGTAAAACCGGAAGGAAATCAGGGGCGCACGGAACGGTTCGGAAC
>CAMWWR010000156.1 GCA_947178045.1 uncultured Clostridia bacterium | reverse complement strand
GCATGACACGATCGGCATCGACTGCGTGGCCATGTGCGTGAACGATATTGCCTGTGCGGGCGGCGAGCCGCTGTTCTTTCTTGATTATATTGCCTGCGGGAAAAATTTCCCGGAGAAGATCGCGACGATCGTGAGCGGCGTGGCAGAGGGCTGCCGGCAGGCGGGAGCGGCGCTGATCGGCGGCGAGACGGCGGAAATGCCGGGCTTTTATCCGGTGGACGAGTATGACCTTGCCGGTTTTGCGGTGGGGATTGTGGATAAGAAAAATCTGATTGACGGAGCGGGGCTTGCCGCGGGCGATACGATCATCGGCATCGCGTCCTCCGGCGTTCACAGCAACGGTTATTCCCTTGTGCGCAAAGTATTCCCGATGACGAGGGAGAAGCTTGACAACTATTTTGAAGCGCTCGGGGCGACGCTCGGCGAGACGCTGCTTGCGCCGACGAAGATTTATGTGAACGCGCTGAAATCGCTCGCGGCGGGCGGCGTGCAGGTCAAGGCGTGCAGCCATATTACCGGGGGCGGCTTTTATGAAAATGTTCCGCGAATGCTCCGCGAGGGCGTGACGGCGGTTGTCAAAAAGGACAGCTATCCGATTCCGCCGATCTTCCGCATGCTTTCGGTGGACGGCAATATCGACGAGCATACCATGTACAATACATACAATATGGGCATCGGCATGATGGTCTGCGTGGATTCCGCAAAGGCGGACGAGGCCGTGCGCCTGATTGAGGCGTCGGGCGAAAAGGCGTACATCGTGGGTGAAATCGCGGAGGGCGAGAAAGGAATTCGTTTATGCTGAGAGTGGTTGTTATGGTTTCGGGCGGCGGCACAAATCTTCAGGCCGTTCTGGATGCGGTTCGGGACGGGAAGATCACGAACGCGGAGGTCGTCGGAGTCATCAGCAACAAGCCGAATGCCTACGCGCTGACCCGCGCGGAAAATGCGGGTATCCCGGCGGTCTGCGTCTCGCCGAAGAGCTATTCGGAGCGGGAGCAGTTTAATGAGGCGCTGCTTGCGGCGGTGGATTCCTTTTCTCCGGACCTGGTGGTGCTGGCGGGTTTTCTGGTCATTTTGCCGGAGCTTTTGATCCGGAGCTACAAAAACCGTATGATCAACATTCATCCGTCCCTGATTCCGTCGTTCTGCGGCAAGGGCTTTTACGGGCTGAAGGTACACGAGGAGGTGCTCGCGCGCGGCTGCAGAGTGACGGGGGCGACGGTGCATTTCGTGGACGAGGGCTGCGATTCCGGGCCGATCCTTTTGCAGAAGGCGGTTGAGGTCAGGCAGGGCGATACGCCGGAGGTGCTGCAGCGGCGCGTGATGGAGGAGGCCGAGTGGCAGCTTCTGCCGCGGGCGATCGATCTGATCGCGAACGGGAAGGTCGCCGTGAAGGACGGATTTGCGCAGATTTTGTGAGCGGGCATGCTTTGCCTGAGATAAAGAAAGGAATGCGTAGAAGGAGAGAACAATATGAAGGTTTTAATCGTAGGCAGCGGCGGCAGGGAGCACGCCATCGCATGGAAAATATCGCAGAGCCCGAGGGTGGACAAAATCTACTGCGCGCCGGGCAATGCCGGAATTGCAGAGGTGGCGGAATGTGTGCCGATTGCTGCGATGGAATTTGAGAAGCTGGCTGATTTTGCGCAGGAAAACGCGGTCGATCTGACGGTGATCGGCATGGACGACCCGCTTGTCGGCGGCATTGTCGATCTCTTTGAGGAAAGGGGCTTAAGGGTGTTCGGCCCGAGAAAGAACGCCGCCATCATCGAGGGCTCCAAGGTATTTTCCAAGGATTTGATGAAGAAATACGGCATCCCGACGGGGGCGTATGAGACCTTCTCCGATGCGGACGCGGCGGTAAAGTATCTTGAGACCTCCGACTACCCGATTGTGCTGAAGGCGGACGGGCTTGCGCTCGGCAAGGGCGTTTTGATCTGCAGCAGCTTTGAGGAGGCAAAGGAGGGTGTCCGTACCCTGATGCTGGACAAGCAGTTCGGCGCGGCGGGCGACAGCATCGTGATTGAAGAGTTCCTGACCGGACATGAGGTGTCGGCGCTCTGCTTCTGTGACGGCACGACGATAAAGACAATGACGAGCGCACAGGATCACAAGCGCGCAAAGGACGGGGATGAAGGCTTGAACACCGGCGGTATGGGAACGTTTTCGCCGAGCCCGTTCTACACAAAAGAGGTGGACGAATTCTGCAGAAAGTATATCTACCAGCCGACGATGGACGCGATGAAGAAGGAAGGGCGCGACTTTGTCGGAGTGCTCTTTGTCGGACTGATTTTAACGCCGAAGGGGCCAAGGGTGCTCGAATACAATGCGCGCTTCGGCGATCCGGAAACTCAGGTCGTGCTCCCGCGCATGAAGAACGACATTGTCGCTGTGTTCGAGGCGTGCATCGACGGGAAGCTGGATACCGTTGATTTACAGTTCGAGGACAACGCGGCGGTCTGTGTGATTTTAGCATCAAGCGGCTACCCGGAGAAGTATGAGAAGGGCTTTGCCGTCACTGGGCTTGAGAATTTTGCCGGGAAAAATGATTATTTCTGTTTCCACGCAGGTTCGAAATTTGACGCGCAGGGGAAAATCGTCACGAATGGCGGGCGCGTGCTCGGTGTGACGGCGCTCGGCGGGGACTTAAGGGAAGCGCGGGCGAACGCCTACAAGGCGACGGACTGGGTCGGCTTTGAAAACAAATATATGAGACATGACATCGGCAGGGCGATCGACGAGGCGTGAGTTCTCGTACGGAAAACTGACCGATCGGGACAGAGCTGTCCGCCGGTATTCATTGCCGGCGGACACGGTTTTTATGCACACGCCCGCATGAGGAAGATGGTCGCTTGCAGCGACATGCGGGCGGCGCGGGCGAGTAGCGGAGAAAAGCATTCCTCTACTCGATTGCACGGGCGCAGAAAATTTCCGGAAAAATAAAAACTGCCAAGTTTTAACTTGACAGTTTGACAACAATGTGATAGTATGAAAAATGCGCTATTGTGGTGCTTTCTATGTCCACATAGATACATTATATCACAGTATAGAAAAAATGCAAAGGTTTTTTCAAAAATATCTTGAGAAATTGCAAAAAAGTACAAGATATGGTTGAAGAGGTTTTTGTGTACACTTTATTTTGTGGATTATGTGTCCGGGCGATGGAATGAACCGATATCATATCAAGGGGTGAAACGTCAATGGATAAAAACAGGATACGTCCAATCAAGGTTGGCAGCAAGGGCTTGAGAATGAGCTACTCAAAGCAAAAAGAAGTTTTAGACATGCCGAATCTCATTGAAGTCCAGAAAAACTCGTATCAGTGGTTTTTGGACGAGGGGCTGGATGAAGTATTCCGGGATATTTCTCCGATTACGGATTACAGCGGCAAGCTGAGTCTCGAGTTCACCGGCTTCCAGCTTTGCGAGGAGGATGCCAAGTATACCATCGAGCAGTGCAAGGAGCGTGACGCTACCTACGCCGCTCCGCTTAAGGTGCGTGTGCGTCTTCACAACAGAGAAAACGACGAGATCAATGAACATGACATTTTCATGGGCGACCTGCCGTTGATGACGGAGACGGGCACGTTTGTTATCAACGGGGCCGAGCGCGTAATCGTCAGCCAGCTGGTGCGTTCCCCTGGTATTTACTATACGATCGGACATGACAAGATCGGAAAGACCCTCTACTCCTGCACCGTGATCCCGAATCGGGGCGCGTGGCTCGAGTACGAGACGGATTCCAACGATATTTTCTATGTCCGTGTGGACCGGAACCGCAAGGTGCCGATCACTGTGCTGCTGCGTGCGCTCGGCATCGGCACGAACGAGCAGATCAAGGAAATGTTCGGCGAGGAGCCGAAGATTCTTGCCAGCTTCACGAAGGACCCGTCCGACAATTATCAGGACGGTCTGCTGGAGCTGTATAAAAAGCTGCGCCCGGGCGAGCCGCTTTCCGTGGAGAGCGCAGAGTCTCTGATCAACGCGATGTTTTTTGACCCGAGACGCTATGACCTCGCGAAGGTGGGGCGTTACAAATTCAATAAAAAGCTCGCGCTGAAAAACCGCGTTGTGGGACTGACGCTGGCCGAGGATGTTGTCGACCAGACGACCGGCGAGGTGATTTCGGCGGGGACGCTCATTACGGAGGAGCTGGCGGTTCAGATTCAGAACGCCGCTGTTCCGTCGATTGTCGTGCAGACGGAGGAGCGCAACGTAAAGATACTCTCGAACCTTATGGTTGATCTGAATGCTTATGTCGGCTGCGACAAGAAGGAGCTCGGCGTCACGGAGGAGGTCTACTATCCGGTGCTGGAGGGCATCCTGCGCGACAATGATAATATCGAGGATATCAAGGCGGCGATCAAGCGGGATGTCACCGACCTGATCCCGAAGCATATCACGAGAGAAGACATTTTTGCGTCCATCAATTACAATATGCACCTTGAGTACGGCATCGGCAACGCCGACGATATCGACCATCTCGGCAACCGCCGTATCCGCGCGGTGGGCGAGCTTCTGCAGAATCAGTACCGCATCGGTCTGTCGAGGCTGGAGCGCGTTGTGCGGGAGAGAATGACAACCCAGGATCTGGAGGGCATCAGTCCGCAGTCCCTGATCAACATCAAGCCGGTGACCGCGGCGGTCAAGGAGTTTTTCGGCAGCTCCCAGCTGTCCCAGTTCATGGATCAGAATAATCCGCTCAGCGAGCTGACAAATATCCGGCGTCTGTCCGCGCTCGGTCCGGGCGGCCTTTCGAGGGACCGTGCGGGATTTGAGGTCCGCGACGTACACTATACCCATTACGGAAGAATGTGTCCGATCGAGACGCCCGAGGGTCCGAACATCGGTCTGATCAACTCGCTTGCATCCTACGCGAGGATCAATCAGTACGGCTTCGTCGAGGCGCCGTACCGGAAGGTAGACAAATCCGATCCGAAAAATCCGCGTGTTACGGATGAGGTTGTGTACCTCACCGCGGACGAGGAGGACAAATTTATTGTGGCGCAGGCGAGTGAGCGTCTGGACGAGGAAGGACATTTTGTAAATAATAATGTTTCCGGACATTTTCGTGACGAAATTTCTCTGTTCCAGAAGAGCAGGGTCGATCTGATGGATGTGTCGCCGCGCATGGTGTTCTCGGTGGCGACCGCCATGATTCCGTTCCTGCAGAACGACGATGCCAACCGCGCCCTGATGGGTTCGAACATGCAGCGCCAGGCGGTGCCGCTCCTGTTCACGGACGCGCCGGTGGTGGGCACCGGAATGGAGACGAAGACCGCGATCGACTCGGGGGCCTGCATTGTGGCAAAGCGTGCCGGCGTTGTGGAGCTGGCTGTTTCCTATAAAATCGTAATCCGCACGGACGACAACGAGAGGGACGAGTACCGTCTTGTCAAATTTGTGCGCAGCAACCAGGGCACGTCGATCAACCAGAGACCGAT
>CAMWWR010000155.1 GCA_947178045.1 uncultured Clostridia bacterium | reverse complement strand
GAAACGCGGAGAATAACAAGACGTCCAACCGCACTTCCAACAAGACCTCGAACAGCAGCCAGAACGATTGCAACGAGTAACCGGCCGGCTGAGCGGCGGAGGTTCCTGCAGGGCAGGAACGTTCCGCCGCGGCGTTACATATAATGAATCGGGCGATATCGCGTTTTGGAGGCTGATTATTATGGAGCAGGATGCCGCGAGGATGATCGACGTACTCGGGCTGCTCGGGCGCAGGGACTTCCTGTTCGTGGATCTGCGGACGCCGGAGGAGTATGCGCAGGGGCATCTGAAGGGCGCGGTCAATATCCCGTATGATTCGCTGCAGAAGAAAAAGCCGCTGCTGGCCGGCTGGAGACGGATCTACGTCTACTGTGACAGGGGAAACCTCAGTCTGCTCGCATGCCGCGACCTGAAGCAGGAGGGCTATCCCGTAGTTAATCTGTGGGGAGGCGTTCACAGCTTTGAAAAGGAGCTGGGGAGCCGGGACAAAAAATTCGTTGACTGTGTGTGGGAAAAGAATTAAGATAGAAATGGAAGAAAAAATGCGGGCGGGCGCTGCGGCGTCTCCCGCAGAACGGAGGAAATGTGGCAGTTTACGAATATATCTCGCCCTGCCATTTCGGGCTGGAGGCAGTGCTGAAGCGGGAGATCGGCGGGCTTGGCATGGAGATTGTGCAGGTGGAGGACGGAAGAGTGACCTACCGCGGAGACAGCGCTCAGATCGCGCGGGCGAATACCTTCCTCAGGACGACGGAGCGCGTGCTCCTCAAGGCGGCGCAGTTCCGTGCGGAAACCTTTGACGAGCTGTTTGAGCGCACAAAGGCGCTTCCCTGGGAGGAGTACATCCCGCGGAACGGAAAATTCTGGGTCGCGAAGGCGACCTCCGTCAAGAGCAGGCTGTTCAGCCCGTCGGATATCCAGTCCATCATGAAAAAGGCGATTGTGGAGCGGTTGAGGCAGAAATATCACCAGGACTGGTTTGCCGAGGACGGAGCGAGCTACCCGATCCGCGTGACGATCATGAAGGATGAGGTGACGGTCGGCATCGACACATCGGGGGAATCGCTGCACAAGCGCGGCTACCGGAAGCTGACGAGCAGAGCGCCGCTCACCGAGACGCTTGCGGCGGCGCTTATTTCTCTGACGCCGTGGAAGAAGGACAGGCTTCTCGTCGATCCGTTCTGCGGCAGCGGCACGATTCCGATCGAGGCCGCCATGCAGGGGCTGAATATGGCGCCGGGCAGGAACCGGAGCTTTCTCGCCGAAAGCTGGGACAACCTTGTGGAGCCGCGCGCCTTCGCACTGGCGCGGAGCGAGGCGGACGACGGGGTGCTGCGGGACGTCAGCCTGAACATCCAGGGCTACGATATCGATCGGGAAATGGTGGACGCCGCGCGGCAGAATGCGAGGCTCGCGGGGGTGGAGGAGCAGATCCATTTTCAGGCGCGCCCGGTTTCGGAGCTTTCCAGCACGAAAAAGTACGGCTTTATCATTACGAATCCGCCCTACGGAGAGCGGATGGAGGACAGGCAGGCCCTGCCGGAGCTCTACCGGGAGATCGGGGCGGCGATGGCGGGACTGCCCACCTGGTCGTGCTATATGATCACGGGCTTTGAGGACGCGCAGAAATATATTGGAAGAAAGGCGGACAAAAACCGCAAGATTTACAACGGTATGCTGAAAACGTATTTTTATCAGTTTTCCGGGCCGAAGCCGCCCGTGCCGGTGACGCGTCCGAGATAGCGGAGAATATCATCCATGATCTCATGGCGGTTGAGCTCGTTGAGCAGCTCGTGCCTGCAATTCTCGTACAGAATGCAGTCGACATCGGAAAAGCCGAGCTTTTTGTAGGTCTCGAACAGGCGGATCACCTCGTCGCCGTAGCCGCCGACCGGGTCGGTGTCGCCGCTCAGGAAGATGATCGGCAGGTCCCTCGGCGTCTTTTTTATGCTGGATGACTTTGTCACGACAGAGGCCAGCTTGACGAGATCGTGGTACAGGCCGGCGGTGCAGACAAAGCCGCAGTAGGGGTCGTTCATATACTGGCCGACGGCCGCGTTGCTCCTTGTGAGCCAGTCGATGGACGTGCGCTCGGAGAGGGCGCGGTAAGGCTTGCGTTCAAACAGCGCATGGTTCAGGAACGGCGAGAGATGCCGCTTTCCGCGGAGCTTGCTGACAAGAGAGGTTACGGCCAGCCCGGTGCGGGAGTGAGCGGCGGATGGCGCGGTCGTGCCGCAGAAAATTGCGGCGTCGACAAGCCGGCTGTACTGGGTGGCGCCGCGGGCGATCAGCGAGCCCATGCTGTGGCCGAACAGGATGAGATGTCTGCTGCGCTTTTTATCCGAAACGTAGCTGAGGACGTCGACGGCGTCGAGAATCAGCTTTTCCCAGCCGCGCGAATCCGCAATATAGCCCAGCTCCTCCCGCTTTTTGTCCGTGCCGTGGCCGCGGTGGTCGTAGAGATAGACGTCGTAGCCGTTGGCGTTCAGGAACAGGGTGAATTCGCGGTAGCGGTTGTGATGCTCCGCCAGGCCGTGGAGAATAACGACCGTACCGTTGACCGTTTCGCAATCTGTGAGGAAAGGATATACGGTCGTCTCAACCCCGTCCTCATGTATTAAAATAAAATCTTCTGCTTTCATTAGTGCCAGCTCCATTCTGTATTTGCAGCATCCATGCCGCAGGTTTTTCTGATGCTGTGACGAGTACACAGAATCGTCCGATGGGAAGAGTATAACATTTTCTGCGGCAAAATGCAATTACTACAAAATGTCATTGAATTCAAAGGAAAAACGACTTATACTGTACCTGATGAGGTGGGAGGAATTGCTTTGCGAGAGGAACGATTGATAAAACAGATTATGACATGCAGTATTCTTCTGCTCTGTGCCGTGACGGCATTTTCCGGGTATGTGAAGGGAGTCACGCCGGCGGAGGGAAGCGAGAACACTCTGCCGGAGGGAGCAGGAGGAACACCAAGCGGGGAGAGCGGAGAGAGCGTGGCGACGCCCGCCGTCGTGCCTACAACGGTTGCCTCGTTCCCGATAACACCGGAGCCGATCATGTCTCCGACCGGGCTGCCGGAGCCGTCAGAGCAGCTCGTCCGGGTACTCCCGGAGGCGTGGAGTGATATCCGGGGAGCCGAGACGACGGCTGTGTATGATTATCTGACGGATAAAACGATCGTTCTGGAAAAGCGGGAGGGCTATGAAAATGCGGTTCTGACGCTGGAGGAGCTTCCGGTTCTCCGGCAGCTGCGCGTGACGGTGTCGGGCGTTATGGGAGAGCCGATCCGGGAGGAAAACGTGAAGCGGATCGCACAGGATACCTGCTACAGTGGCACACCGCCGACACCGACGCCGACGGCGACACCCGTGCCGACGAAGGCGGGGGAGCCGACGCAGGGGCTGAAGCCGGGAATGCAGCCGACGCCGACACCGACACTGTCTCCGGAAGATCCGTTTTATCCCTGGAGGAATGACCTTATCCGGGTGATCTCGTCGGAGGAGGAGATCATGGACGACGGAGCCCTGACGCAGACACTGCTGCTGACTCTGGACCGGACTTATGTCTACCGCGTCTACGAGGATGAGTGGAATTACTATATTTCGCTCGTGAGGCCGAAGGATGTGTATTCCAAAATCATTGTTGTCGATGCGGGACACGGCGGGAATGATGCGGGGACAAGCTCCGCGGGCAGTGTCTTTCTCGAAAAGACGGTGAACCTGAATATTGTTCTGTATCTGAAGGAGCTGCTCGACGCCCATCCCGATATCTGCGTCTATTACACGCGGCTGAACGACACAAAGCCGTCGCTGAAGCAGAGGGTGAATCTGGCGAACGACCTGGAGGCGGACTTTTTCCTGAGCGTTCACTGCAACGCCAACGTCGCGAAGAGCCTGCACGGGACGGAGGTGCTCTACAGCTCTCTGCAGAACGGATGGACGGGCATGAATTCCAGACGGTTTGCGCTGATCTGCCTGGCGGAGATGAACGAGCAGGTCGGCCTGTTCGACCGCGGCATCGTCGCGCGCGATCACAATGTTACGATCATCCGAGACGCAAAAATGCCGGTGGCGCTCGTGGAGACGGCGTTTATGTCAAACGTATCCGATATGGAGATACTTGCGCAGGAGCAGACGCAGCGGAATATTGCCGGAGCACTCTGCAGCGCTGTCCTGAAGGCATACGAGGAGCTTGAGGAGATCGGGGCCGGAGAGCCGATGCCGGAGGAGCAGGGAATGCCGTCCGGGAACCCCGAAGCATCGTCCGGGGAATGAAAAACGTCCTCCGGAGGAGCAAAAAACGTCATCCGGGAAGTGAAAAACGTCATTTGGAAAGTGGGAGCAGCTATTGAAGCAGTACCGCGGGCCAACCTGCGTTATGCACGGAGGATAAGGCTGAAAAACAGTTGCAGCATGGAGGCTAAATTTGAAAGTGAACTTTCAAACTTTATTGAAGCAGTATCGCGGGCAGGCTCGCGATATGCACGGGTATAAAAAATGAGACGGATCATCTTTGCAACCGGGAATGCCGGGAAGCTGAAGGAAATAAGGGAGATCATGAAGGACACGGGATTTGAGGTGCTGTCCATGAAGGAGGCGGGACTCGCGCTCGATATCGGGGAGAACGGCGCGACCTTTGAGGAGAACGCGCTGATTAAGGCGCGGGCGGTCTGCGCGGCCGCCGGCGAGATCGCGCTGGCGGACGACTCGGGACTGGAGGTGGATTATATGGACAGGGCTCCGGGCGTCTATTCCGCGCGCTTTCTGGGGGAGGATACCTCCTACGAAATCAAGAATCAGTATATTCTGGACAAGCTTGCGGGCGTGCCGGACGAGGAGCGCAGCGCGCGCTTTGTCTGTGCGATCGCCGCGGTGTTCCCGGGCGGGCGGGAGGAAATAAGAACGGCAGCGATCGAGGGGCGGATCGCCTATGAGCCGGCCGGCGAAAACGGCTTCGGCTACGATCCGATCTTTTATGTGCCGGAGTACGGCTGCACGACGGCGCAACTGACGATGGAGCAGAAAAACGAGATCAGCCATCGGGCGAAGGCGCTGAACCGGATGAAGGAGGAGGTACTTTGCGGATCGTAAAACACATTCTTGTCATCAGCGATACGCACGGGCAGTTCCGGTATCTGGACGAGCTGCGGGAAAAAACCGCGAGGCCCGATTATATCATTCACCTCGGGGATGTGGCGCGTGATCAGGATTATGTCTCGGCTCTGTTTGGCTGCCCGGTCGACATGGTGGCCGGCAACAATGATTTTTTTACGGAGCTGCCGGGCGAATTCACGATCCGGGAGGGAAAGCATGTCATCTTGCTGACGCATGGACACGGATATTCCGTGAGCGGAGGCACTGACCGGATTGTCCGGCGCGCGGCGGCGCTCGGGGCGGACACGGTCATGTTCGGACATACGCACTGTCCGCTGATCGACATA
>CAMWWR010000154.1 GCA_947178045.1 uncultured Clostridia bacterium | reverse complement strand
GAATATTGCTTTTTTCCTCGCTGTAGAAACGCTTGACAGCCCGGCGGCGCAGACGCTATACTAAAAAAGCGCTGATCAAATCAGCTTTTCCCAAAACTTAATTACATTGCCGCCGTCCTTACGCCGCCGTTTTCCGGTGTCCTTGGGAGCTTTCTGCTCCGGAGCAGGAGCCGACGGCAGAATGAAAGGAATCAATTGCTTATGAAAAAGGAACTCACCCATTTTGTCTCCCCATCCGATAGGGCATTTTTGTATACAGGAAGAATCGACTTTTCCGACAAAGACCGCCCGTGCTTCATCTTTGCGGGCAGCTCCGCCGCCTTCCGCTTCCGCGGCACGGCCTTTGCCGTAAAGCTTATAAACCGCCATTGCTGCTACCACAATTATCTGGGCGTTGTCATCGACGGCGCCGTACAGGAAAAAATCGAAATTCCGCAGCACGGAGTGGAGCTGACGCTCACCGCCGCAGAGGGACTTGCGGACGCGGAGCATGAGATCGTCCTCTATAAATGCCAGGACGCTTCACACTATTTTGACTTTCTCGGCCTGTACATAGAAGAAACCGCCGTGCTGCTGCCCCCTCCGGCCCGCCCGGCCCGCCGCATCGAATGCTACGGCGATTCCGTGAGCGCCGGCGAAGTGAGCGAGGCGCTCGATTATATCGGCAAACCGGACCCGGAGGGACACGACGGCGTCTACTCCAATTCCTGGTATTCCTATGCATTTTTCACGGCCCGTAGGCTGAATGCGGAGCTCCACGACATCGCGCAGGGCGGCATCGCGCTCTTTGACGGAACCGGCTATTTCCACGGCCCGGACTATGTCGGGATGGAGAGCGTCTGGGACCGGCTGCGCTACTGCGATTATCTCGGCGAGACGACACCGTGGGATTTTTCGCGCTACACCCCGCATGTCGTGATTATCGCCATCGGCCAGAACGACGCCAACCCGGAAAATTATATGGGAAAGGACGCCGAAAAAAGCGCGCACTGGAAGCAGCATTATAAAGACTTCATCCGAAAGCTGCGCGCAAAATACCCGGACGCGCTGTTCGTGCTGACCACGACCATTCTCTGCCATGACGCCGCCTGGGACGACGCGATCGAGGAGGCGGCGCGGGAGCTCGCCGACCCGAAGGTCGTGCATTTTCTCTATTCTGCCAACGGCTGCGGCACGCCGGGTCACATCCGCAAACCGGAGGCCGAAAAAATGGCAGAAGAGCTCGCCGCCTTTCTGGAGAGCTTCGGCGAGGATATCTGGCAGGACAGCTCCGGGCGCTGAGCGGCAGCCCGAAAACTTCTGCTGCAGGGGCCGGCAGAAAACCGGCACGGGAACGTGTCCGGCTCCTTCGATTTTCCATGCTGCCGGAATGCTGCCACCGGCGTGCTGTTGTTTTGCTTTTCTTTGTCCGCCGGCTCAGCGCTGCGCCATCAGCCCCGCCGCCTCACTCTCCGCTTCACAGGCTCTCTGCAGGTGTGCGATAATCTCCTCCTTCACCTCATCGAGCAGCACGTCCTTTTCCCGCTTGAGCCGGAAAGCCGCCATCCACTCGCCGAAAATTACCCGGTATTTTTCGGCGAGCGCGGTATGGCCGTATTTCTCAAAATATTTGAGCGCGTACTGCTTGAGCGCCGCGTAGGTTCCGAGATAATATTCCAGATTCCAGCTGCTGTCGGCGGAGAGCTTTTCCCGAATGCCGGCAATCAGCGCGGGATACGCCTCCAGCCCCTTCGCGTTGTCGCACCATTCCTCCCCCTTCAGATGGGCGCGGGCGATCCTCAGCATTCCGTCCGTGATTTCCTGCTGCGTTCTCTCTGCCCTGTCCCGCACCGTGAGAACGGACAAAATCGGAAGCTCCAGCCTGCCAAGACGGTCGTACTCGACCGTGCCCTGCCCGCCGTCGATCCGAAGCGTATACAGAAGCCTTTCCTCATCGTTAAAGCCCGTGATCACACCCCACTCACAGCCGCTGATATCCCAGGCAACCGCCCCGATGCCGCGCCCGATCGACTCCCGGATCAGACCGATCGCCTGCTCGCGGCGCTCCTGCTCCAGCGCATCCTCCCCCCACATTCTCTCCACATAATCGCAGACAAGTCCGCCGTTTTCCACCCAGCGCTTCTGCTCCGCAAACGCCCATATACTTGTCGCGCTCGGGCAGAGCTCCCGGTCGACCCACATCCGAAAGGCAAAGCCGCTCGTCGCGATGATGTCCTCCGCAAGCTCCGCGTAAGGACTGTTTTTCACTACCGCCGAGAGCGATTTTGCAAAGGAAAACAAATAACCCGTGGAATCCTCAATCCCGTCCCATGTAATCGAAAGCTTTTTCTGCATTTTTCTCATCCCTCCATGTAATAAAATTCAGGGAAACGGTGATTTAATCAGCGTTTCCTTAGAACAAATAACTCAGGCCGCCGTAGCCGAAGCTGATCGGCTTTGTGCCGTTTACAAACCGGATGTAATAGATTCGGTTTTTCTCATCGATCTGCTCCACCACCCCCTCCCCAAACACCTTGTGCCGGACCCTGTCGCCCTGCTGATAAACCACAGCATCGGTTTTATCAAACACTCTAATCTGACGCTGCTGCGACAGTTTCATCTCATCGTGAAGCTCCCCGATCTTTTCCAACAGGCCGCGGTCAATATCCGAGAGGAAGCGCGACGGTACCTTGGAAAAGCCCTTCACCCCAAAGCCCTCGCTCTCGGTCAGATACAACCGCTTCTTCGCGCGGGTCATCGCGACAAAGCACGCGCGGCGCTCCTCCTCCAGCGCCTCGTTCCTGCGCTCCTCCAGGCTGCGGGCCGACGGGAAAATTCCCTCGGTCAGCCCGACCAGGAACACCTGTTCAAACTCGAGTCCCTTCGCGGTATGGATTGTCATGATTTTTACGCAGTCGCTTCTGTCCTCCACATCGCTGTCGCGCAGCAGCGTGATATTCTGCAGAAACTGCGTCAGCGAAAGATGCTCGCCGAATTCGCTTTCCTGCGTTACTATGCTGCGCAGCAGCTCCGTGACATTGTCGAGCCGCTCGATATCGCCGCTCTCGCGGATGTACGCCTCATAGCCGGTCTCCGCGATCAGCCGCTGCAGCAGCTCGGAGACGGACAGCTCCTTCGCCGCCTCCCTCAGCCCCTCGATGGCCGCGACAAACTCCGCGCCTTTGCAGTCCCGGAAATCCTCCGTCCCGCAGAGCTCCCTCAGCGCACTGTACAGCGAAAGCCCGTTCTGCTCCGCATATGCGGCAAGCTTTCCCAGCCGGATTTTTCCGATTTTCCGGCGCGGGATATTGACAATCCGCCGAAAGGACAGATCGTCGGCCGTATTGTCCACCAGACGCAGATAGGACAGCACATCCTTGATCTCCGCGCGCTCGTAAAAGCCAATCCCGCCGTAGACCGCGTAAGGAATATTGGCGTTCAGAAAGCCCTGCTCAACGAAGCGCGAAACATAATTGGAGCGGTACAGCACTGCAAAATCAGAGTACCTTCCGCCGGCCTCCTTATGCTCCTTTATTTTGCCGCAGATAAACCGGATCTCGTCCACATCGCTTTTTGCGTGAAGATACTGCACCGTCTCCCCGCCTGCCCGGGACGCGCGCAGCTCCTTTTTCACCCGGTTATTGTTCTTTTCAATCAGCGAATTCGCCACCTTCAGGATCGGCTCCGCGGAACGGTAATTTTCGCTGAGCACAATATCCCTCGTCTTTGCGGCAATACAGTTTTCAAAGCAGGAATGATTCAGCCACGCCTCAAAATCCACAATAAGATCCATTCTGGCGCCGCGCCATTCGTAAATATTCTGGTCGGGATCGCCGACGACAAACAGATTGCGGTTGTGTTCGGACAGCCGGCGGATCAGCTTGAACTCCTTGGCCGTAATATCCTGGAACTCGTCAACCATAATATAGCACAGGCGGTTCTGCCATTTTTCCAGGACCTCGGGATATTCCCGGAACAGATAGATCGTAAAATTAATGAGGTCGAAAAAATCGAGTCCAAAATACTTCCGTTGCTTTTTGATATAGCGGAAAATAATTTCGTCAGAAGGCTTGTCCGAGGTCAGCGAGGAATAATCAAAATTCGGATCGGAAAGGTATTCCATATAAGTAAGCAGGTTTTTATAATACCGGATCTGGTCGATCATAAACCGGAAGCTGGCCGTATCCGTTTTGATCCCGAGCTCGTCGTAGACCTCCTCCAGTATTTTTTTCTGATCAATATTGTCGAGAACAATAAAATTTTCCGGATAAAACAGTTTCGATATTTCCTCCCGCAGCACCCGTGTGCAGAATGCGTGAAGGGTCGCCACGAACGATGTGTCAAATTCCTCGCCGAGCATTGAACGGATGCGCCGCTTCATCTCGTTTGCTGCCTTGTTTGTAAAGGTGATGCACAGAATATTGGACGGCGCGATTCCCAGCTCCCTCACAAGCCAGGCATAGCGGTGTGTCAGCGCTCTTGTCTTTCCCGTCCCAGCGCCCGCGATCACCCGGACGTAGCCCTCCGTCGCGGTCACCGCCTCCGCCTGCTCGCTATTCAGTCCCTCCAGAATGTCCGTCATACGGTTTTCCTCCTTATCGGAATATAGATTTGTTCAGAATAGGTTCTGCTGTCCTCCACATAGCTCTCGAATTCATAGCCGCCCGTGCGCACATAGCCGCTGGCCGGAAGCCATTCAGTGTTGATACAGGCCCAGGTGCTCTGTATATTGCTGACAAAGGCAAAATGTCCGGAGGGCTCCGTCGTAAACACTGCGTACAGGCCGCCGTCGACCGCAAGACGGACCGTTCCCTCGGTGTCTCCCACAGCCTCCTCCGTGCGGATGCCGATATAGTACCGCAACCTCCCCTCCGCGCTGTCCCAGCTGCTCACGCCATAATCGGCCACGGTTCTCCCGCCCGACAGCCTCCGGGAAACTCCCCTGCAATTATATTTGTTCCAGAAATGCGGGGGAAAGGTCTCGTCGCTCTCCAGGACCGTCAGGCTGAACGGAGAAAGCGTTACGATCTCCGGCACAAGCGGTGTTCTCACAAAATCAAGCCTGACCCGCGGACACAGCTTCAGGGAATTCTGCGCTCTTTTGTATTCGGTCGGCAGAATGTGATGCTCGGCCTTAAACGCGCGCACAAAATTTTCCTTCGAGTTAAAGCCGTACCGGAAGGCAATTTCCGCGATACTGCCCGGACAATGTTCAAGCTCGTCCGCAATCTGAGAAAGCCGCCGTTTTCTTATGTAATCGGCGGGCGTAAGACCTGTGACCTCAGCAAAAACACGCGTGAAATGGTATTTCGAGTAGCCTGCTGCAGCCGCCAGCTCATCCGTTTTCAGCTCAAAACAGAGATTTTCTTCGATATAGTCGATCGCCCGCTGTATGCTTTCCATGTATTCCATGCTCTGCCCAGCTTTCCTGTCTGTCCGCTTTTCCGCCGTTTTTCTTCCTCATTTGGGTCTGCTT
>CAMWWR010000153.1 GCA_947178045.1 uncultured Clostridia bacterium | reverse complement strand
CGCGATGACAGCCTCTGTGATCTCTTCCCCTTCATACTCGCTGTATGGATAGTCGAAGTATGAAATGTGCTGTAATTTGATTGCTTTTGGGTCAAAAGCCGGGATTTCCGTTTTCCTGGGGATGATTTGAAGTTCCATAATCTTCTCCTTTCATATTTTCAAATACTGATTTGTTAGTGCAATTATAATCGATTTTCAACGGAACACAATTCCGAAAAGAGAGTCTAAAAATATGCCGCAAAACTGCGCAGGGTCATCCTCCCATGGGAAGAAGAAAAATGAACCCATACACGGGTTCATTTTTCTTCCAGCATAACGGACTCAATCTTCCGGCTCAACGGGCTCAAAATTGAAGCCCTGCTTCAAAGTCAGCCCGTTTTTTACACTTCTTTCAGCACTGTCACGATACTGTGTGCTTTCAGTACGAACGAGATTCCCTCGTCATACTCCCGCAGCGAGAACCAGATATCCTCATCCGTGCGGTTCATCAGCACTGTAACCTTGCTGCCGTCCGGATTCTCAAAGGCAACAACCTCAACCTTATCGGAAAAACGCGTTGTTGCAAGGCGCACCGCACCGCGCTTGATATAGCGGCTGAAATGCCCGATATAATAGTAGGACAGCCTTTTTTCCACCGTGCCCTTTTCCGTATCGCACATAACCGGGGCGGCACAGTAATTTTTCACATGGTTCGGGCCGCCCAGCTCGTCGAGCAGCAGATTCCAGTCGAGATAGCCGTTTGTGCCCGCGGCCAGATTTCCGAGAATATCGTGTGCATACATCTCCGCCTT
This sequence comes from uncultured Clostridia bacterium, assembly GCA_947178045.1. Classification (GTDB taxonomy): domain Bacteria; phylum Bacillota; class Clostridia; order Lachnospirales; family Lachnospiraceae; genus RGIG4057. The sequence continues at coordinate 4,673 of CAMWWR010000153.1, read as the reverse complement.
CGCCACCTCGCTGCTGTCCGCGAAGCGGCTGTACTCCACGCAGCCCTCAGTAAACAAAAGCTCCTTGTCCGGATACTTTTCACGCACAAGCGCGACCGATTCAAAATGGTCACCGCTGTACCAGTGGAACGCGACGCCGGCAACATATTTTGCCGCCCTCTCATCGTCCAGCACGCCCCTCGCGCGCTCAAACAGAATTTCCTTGTTGTGATCCCACACGAAGATCCTCGTGTCGGACAGTCCTTCCCTCTCCAGCGTCGGGCCCAGATAATCCCGGACAAATTCCATTTCTTCCCCTGTCTCGTAAATGCAGGAATCCCATGTCTGAACTGCCATTGGCTCATTCTGCACGGTAATCATGGAAATCGGAACGCCGAGCGCACGATATTCCTTCAGATATCGTGCAATATAATCCGCCCAGAACTGCCTGCATTCCGCCTTCAGCTTTCCTCCGTGGTTCATCTCTCCATTGGTCTTCATAAAGGCCGGTGGACTCCACGGAGATGCCAGAAGCTCGATCTCCTCCTCCGAAGCCTTCTTCGCCCGTGCGATCATCGGGAGAATATATTTTTTATCGCGGCTGACGTCAAAGGTCTTAAGCTCTTTATCGCTCCCGTCCTCGACATAAGCATAATTCCCGAGCGCAAAATCACAGCTGTTGATGTGCGTCCTGCCAAGATTGTAGCGCAGGCCGTCCCGCCCGAAATACGCCTCGATCACCTCTTCCTGCGCCGCCTCCGGCAGTCTGGTCAGATTGTAGCCCGCCGCCTCGGTAAACGCCCCGCCAAAGCCGCGGATCGTCTGGTAGCGGCAGTCCGGATACAGATTGACCACGCGCATCATCTCGACCCGCTCCTCAAAATCCTCGCGTTCCTTCCAGAAGCTCCCGTTTTTATGATCCGTCTCAATTATTTTCCAGCTCATACATTACCTCCTTTTTGCTATAATTCATCGTTCCCAATTATATACTGCCGCCATTAATATAGTCTCTCGCTCCTATTGAGAACTGTTTGAACGATATGTTTTTTCTCACCCGCCGCAATGTCCTTCTTCCAAATATCTGTTGAGACAATCAGTATATCTTTCATTCTCTTTTAAATAGGTTAAGAAGATTTTCTCTATTGAGACATTCTGACCAATCATCTTTTCCAGTGAAAATCTTACTTCCCATGGACGGTAATGATTCGCATACATGACAAAAGCTTCCTTGACGAGTTTGACAATAGAATCCTCCTCATTCGCAGAAAACAAGCCAATCAGCTTTTCAATGTTTTGTTTTGCCGTAATAACAATAAATGTCAGTTCTCCGAATAAATCGCCCGTGAGCAAATCTTTGTGTTTTTTCAATATTTCAACTTTTTTGTTATATTCCTCATCATCTTTTGTCAATAATTCATCCAGATATCCCCTGTGCATCATGTCTAAAAGCAATAATCCGCCACTCCATATCACCTCGGATATCGTAGTCAATAACTCTATCACTTCTTCCTTGCATTGTTCATGGCTGCACATTTAAATTCTCCCTTCCCATGGCTTTCGTGTCCGACAACTCCTGTTCGTTCCTTGCCGGCTCTGCCCCCGGAATCTGCACAACGATTTCATGAACCGCGTCCTCGTCCCAGGCCGCAAGCTCTTCCCTGCGGATGCAGTTTCCCTCCCGCATACTACCGTGCACCGTAATGCGGCACTCCCCGTACGCAAGCCCCCCGCACTGCTCATACACGATATGAAGCTTCCTTCCCGCAAACCTGACGCGCACCGCGGCGCGCCCGTCCCGGTCAAACTGTTCCGGCAGAAGCTTCGGCGAAAAGCACAGATCGCCGTAATCCCCGCGGACGCCGAACATCTCGACAAGCACCGTCATCAGATACCAGCTCGCCGCACCCGTCAGATAATGGTACATTCCCCTGCCGCGGTCGCTGAAATATTCCGGAATTCCGGGATATATTTTACTCCTCTCAAAATCTGCCGCCTGCCGGTAGAGCGAATCAAGCGCGCAAAAGCCCGCCCTGGCAAAGCCCCGCTTATAGAGCGCGTTTCCGTACATAACGGCCATGTGAGAAAATACCGCCCCGTTCCCTTATGCCCGTAGGCAAAGCCGAACATCCTGCCGAGGTCGTCCTTGAGCTCGCCGAAATCCGTGTTCAGGCAGTAACCGCCCTTGTGCTCGCGGTAGAGCAGCGCATCCGCTGAGGCGATAATGCTCTTTGTCTGTTCCTCGGTCGCCGTGCCGGACTGGATGGCGAATACCTGACTGGTCAGCATCATGCGGACTCCTGCTCCATCCCCTGTTTTCTCCGGAATATCCGCTTCTTCTATTCTTGCTGAACTATCCGGCCTGCCCTCCGTCCTCTCCACACGCTTGCCGTGATTGTCATAATAGCCGTTAAAAAAGCTGTATTTCCCGGAGAGCCACTCCTCCCCGCGGAGCGTTTCCTTCCACCAGCACTCCATCGCTTCCAGCGTAAGCCTCAGCTCTTCGATCGGTATCTTAACCTTTTCCCCCGAGCAATTATGGCGCACAAGGCCGCAGTATTCCCTCAAAAGCGCCTGCTTTTTCGCAATGTCCGCATAGAGCGCCGTATCGCGCGACAGCAGCATGGCAAGCTCCCCGGCAAGCAGCACTGACTCTGTGCCCTGCTCCGAAAGCCGCGCCAGCAGCTCCTTCAATACTCCGAGATTGCCGGCGTACGCGAACGTAAAGGCCGCGCTCTCGCCGCGCTCCGGTGCCATGTCGAGGGCGTCGTTCCAGTCCGCACCGCGCAGGCGGATGCGGTTGTGCTCTCCCACATCGTAGAACGCCGTCAGATTTTGTACGAGGATATGCTCAAGCACCGTTCCGGACACGGTCTGTCCGCGCTTGTCCCGCTGCCTCACGCCGTATTCCTCGTTCCATTCCCCGTCCTTTTCCTCGCCGCGCACGGCCTGCCCGTCCTTAAAATACTCCGCCTCCTCCAGCAGGATCCCGAGATCGCCCGTCTGATGGATGTAAAAGGCGGTCGTGTGAAGCGGCCAGAAGCCGTGATCCATCCATACGCGCGCGATATTGTTCCGGTCGGCGATAAATTCGCCTTGTCTGCTCCCAATAATGGTCGCATTGCTGCCGTCCATACGCACGCCGCCGAAATTACTGACGAGCATCCGGCGCACGCCGTCCGGGTTCATAATCAGCAGCGCAAGGCAGTCCTGCCACAGATCGCGCCAGCCCCTTCCGCCCTTGCCGTAATCGTGGTGCGGCAGAAACGAGCAGCCGTAAATACGGCGCAGAATCGGCTGGAAGGCTATCCAGCACATATACTGATCAAACTGTTTGTCCCCCGTAGAAAACCGGACGTTGACCTGCTCCGCCCAGTGCGCCTTCGTCCTCTCAAGATCGGAAAGCCAGTCGTCCTTGCGCCTGGTCCGAAGGGCGTCCTCGATTCCTGTTCTCTGCAGCTTTGAAGCTTTCTGCGAATGTCCGTCATCCGGAAGCTTTCCGTCCGTCCGAGAATGTCCGTCGGTTCCAGACTCTTCGGATTGCAGGGAATTTCCGGCCAGCCTGGAATTGCTGTCAATCCCCGCGCAGAGCGCAAAGAACGCCTCCTCCCCCGGCAGAAGTCTGCATTCCTCAAATACAAGAGTCCCGGCCGTCTCATACCCGTCCAGCGTATCCCCCGGCTGCGCAAGTTCTGGAAGCTCCTCATACACGGCCCGCGGCCTTGCAAAGCTCCCGCCCTCGCCGATCACATCCTCGACGGCAGGAATCACGCCGGCAGGCCCACGTCCGTTCTCGTCCCCGCCGTACACATAATAAGTAAGCTCGTTCTTTTTGTGTCCCCGCTCGTCAAATGTCAGCGTCGGCGTGATCCTTACGCCGTATTCGGTCACCCGGGCCCGGTGCAGAAGCGAGGTCACATGCCGGTGGTCGCGGATGTTGTCGGCCGAGCGCGCGTACATCGGCAGCACCGCGACCGGCGTAAATACTACGGCTGCATCGCCGGTATTTCGGATTGTCACGAGCGTCACCTCGGTATCCGGGAAATCGATTGGCACAAAGGTTGTGATTTTTGATTCGACCGGAAATTCCTTCGAGCGGCGGTACAGCGTATGCCACATAAAGCCGGCCTCAAGGACGGCCTCCTCCTCATTCGCTGTTCCTGCCGCGGCCTCCTGCGCGGCCGACGCCCCGGATGCGGACCATGCCCTTCCCACGCCGAAGCGGCACCAGAAATTCCGCGTGCCGCGATTGTTGTGCAGATTTTCCGCACTGACCGGCTCAAACAGAAACGTATTCTGATCCTTTTTTGCATCCCCGCCGAGCAGCGGCGTCAGGGAGGACCTGATGCCGTTCTCCCCTGCTGCCGGAAAATAGAGATAGCTGTATTTCTGCGGGTTCTTCAGTCGGAAGCTCCCGTTCCCATCAATAAATTCCATGTTCTGCAACTCCTCCCATCTAAGGAAGCGCTGATTGAATCAGCACCTTCTTAAGCCTTTTTCAGCTGCAGCGCCCTGCTGCAGGACTCCCGCACCACAAGGGACGGGGCAAGCTTGATGCTCACGCCCTCCGGCATTCCCTCCCTGCGGATCAGCCGGAACAGCTCCAGCGCGCTCTTATCCCCGAGCTCCGTCACCGGGTTCTCGACCGTGGAGAGCGCCGGCGTATAGTACTGCGCCAGATTGATATTGTCAAAGCC
>CAMWWR010000152.1 GCA_947178045.1 uncultured Clostridia bacterium | reverse complement strand
CACAACACGGCATACGAGCTTTCTGCCTGGCTCGGGGGCGCGGAGAGGGGCCTACGAGACCGGTCTCCGATCCGCTCGACATTCTTTCCGATGCTGACCCTCGCCAGCTCATAGCAGTAGGAAAAGGCCTCCTCCCCGATCTCGGTTACCCGATAGCTTTTGCCGTCATAAGAGATCTCGTCCGGAAACACGGCCTCCGCAAGCTCAAGATCATAGTAATCCACCGCCGAAACCGTATTGTCGCCGGTGACCGCATAATACAGCCCCCGGTACATCAGCTGCTCCGTGGAGGCGTCAAACACGACCTCCCGCTCCGCCCTCTCCTCGTCCGACTCATTCTCATTGTACTCATTGCCCGCCCCGCCCGTCGGCTCCCGGTCATTCCCGCCCGGCGTTCCTTCGCCCGGACCGGAAGGAGTCGACGGCAGCTGAACGCTGCCGGGCCCGTCCGGTCCCTTTCCCTCGCCGCACGCAGCCAGCAGCAGAAGCCCGGCTGCCGCAAACAGGCCTCTTCTTATTCTATTGTAAATCATTCCGAAAATACCCCTTTCCTGCACACCGCAGCCAGCCCTGCGGCGGTTCACCAATAACAGCCGGAAGCGGTCCGATGCCTTCTGAGCCTCTCATCGCAGAATCCACTTCTTCATCTGTATATCGGCACGAGCGGCCAATTACTTTACCCCCTACGGGGTAAGTCGGTGAATATCTCTCGGAAACAGCGCGGCCTGCCGCACATTTTCCAGCTCGAGCAGGCGCGCGGTAAAACGCTCAAGCCCCAGGCCGAGGCCCCCGTGCGGCGGCGCGCCGTACTTGTGCAGCATCAGGTAAGAGCCGAAGCTCTCCGGATCCATGCCGCGGCGCTTCATCTTTTCGACCTGCTGTGCGTAATCGTGAATCCGCTGTCCGCCCGTCGTCACCTCAAGACCGCGGAAAAGCAGGTCAAAGCTCTCGGTCACCTCCGGATTTCCCGGCGTTTCCATCGCGTAAAACGGCCTCTTCGAGGACGGATAATGCGTGACGAACACAAATTCCGAGCCCGTCTCCCGGCGGATCAGCTCGCCGAGCAGCCGTTCCTCCTCCGGTTCAAAGTCCTCATAGTCCGCGATCTCCCGGTGATATTTTGCCGCAATGAGCTCCTTTGCCTCATGGAACCGCACGGCCGGAATGCGGCCCACCTCCGGCAGCCGGACATTTCTCAGGGCCAGCTCTCTCCCGGCGTGTTGCTCCAGATATTCCATCGCAAATCGCAGCATTCCCGTCTCCATCTCCATGATTTCCTCAAAACCGGAAATATATCCCATCTCAAAATCCACGCCGGTATACTCGTTCAGATGCCTCGAGGTGTCGTGCTTCTCGGCGCGGAATACCGGCCCGATCTCATAGACCCGCTCAAACACGCCCGTCAGTATCTGCTTATAGAATTGCGGGCTCTGTGCCAGATAGGCCTGACGTCCGAAGTAGTCGAGCCGGAAAATATTGGCTCCTCCCTCCGCCCCCTCCGAGACAAGCTTCGGCGTGTGCGCCTCGGTAAAGCCCTGCTGCTCCAGATACTCCCGGAACGCACGGCACAGACAGGCCTGCAGCCGAAAAATCGCCCTCTCCTTCTCGCTGCGCAGAACGAGCGGCCGGTAGTCAAGCATCTTTTCAAAGGAGGTGTTGATCTCCTTATTGCCGACCGCAAACGGCAGCTCCTGCGCCGGCGCGGAAAGCACCCGCACGCTCTTCAGACAGAGCTCATATCCGGCCTTCGCCCGGGGCTCCGCCCTCACGACGGCCTCCGCCTCAACGCATGCCTCCTCGCACAGCAGCTCGAGAGGAAAGCCCGAAACGCCCTCCTCCCATACGCACTGCTCCGTCCTCTCCGCCGTCCGAAGCAGGACGAATGCAAAGCCGCTCATTTTCCTGATTTTGCTCACCGCCCCGTGCAGGCTCACCATCTGCCCGGCCAGGCTCTGAAATTCCTGCTGCACACGGCCTGCCGCCGCTTCTATATAATGTATCTGTTCCATTATTGCCTCCGATCCTGTTATTGTATTTTGACAAGCCTTCTTTTGATCCTTCTATCAGGATGAACACCGTCTCTGTGTTCCATTCGATCACCACCCTTCCATCAGAGTCCGCCTGAACAGCCGGGGCTCTCTGTCCACATCCGGGGCATCCGGACAATTATTTTCCCCGCTTATCCGCGCCGGGCGCGCAAAAAAACCACACCGGTATTTTCATACAAGTGTGGTTCGGATTCTGCCACACAGGTACAGCACAAAAAGCGCATGCACCTGTGTATCTCTTCACAGTTACATGCGCTGTCTATCGTCGTCCCTGTTCTGGTTTCCGTTGATATACAGCATTATGATTCCTCTGTCCGTTTTTCCTGCTATAACGCGGTTCCCGCCGCATGCCAGGATGCTTTGGCGCGCCGCCACAGAGACGGCACGCCAAAATCACCGTTATGTACAAATTTATTCAGCCTCTGGATTTCCAGGCTCCTCCGCGTCGCGGGTCTCGCAGTATTTGCAAAGACGCGTGCGGTTTGCCGCAATGGCCTGCTCTACGGTTCCTTCCGTGATCGTATCCGTCCGGTTCATCGCGTGGCATTCAACATCGGTGTGGTACACTTTGCCGAACGGCGTCCAGTACACCGTCGTATCACCGAGTTCGGCCATCGCCTCCGCCTTCTGCTCCTCGGAGATCGGGTTGAAATCGTAAGAAGCGACTCCGCCGATAAGCAGCGCAATGATCGCCACGATCGACGCGATCTTCTTTGTCTTTGCGTCCGCATCCTTGTTCGTGAGAGCCAGAATAACAAACGGAACAAACGCAATGACGCAGGCAATAACGCCCATGTTATTCCACAGCCAGAATTTGACCTTGTTCTTTTCCGACGCCGGATCAATATGATTCGATTTCTTCCAGAGCTGTGAGCCGATAATTACGCAAACCAGATCAAGTACAAGCATGACAATGATCTGCGTCAGCGAGCTCATAGGCAAAAAGCTCATTGAGATGTTGCCGGTAAGAGTCAGTACGGCAAGAATCTCCAGCACAACTGCCACCACCCATAACGCGATCGCTCCGATGCGCAGTCCGGTGGCATTCCCCGTCTCAGGCGCTTTCTGGATTGTTGGTTTTGTCCCGGCAGCGCCTTCCGCCTTGACAATAGTACGCTTCTTTCCTGGTTGCTTTTGTTCCGCCATGTTGGATTTCCTCCTCAATTTTTATTTCAGCAGGTTCATCAGCAGGCCGCTTAAATTTATGCCGCCGCCCTGCTCTTTCTCTTTTTCTTTTTCATTTTCCTGGGACGAACCGCCCAGCAGCGAGCTGGCAAGGCTCATCAGATTCAGCCCCTCCTGCTTCTCCGGCTGAACCTGCTGGTAATCTTTCCCCAGCAGCGCAGATCCCAAAACACTGATCAGGTTGAAGGAACCCGCCTTTTCCCCGCTCTTTTCTTCTTTCTTATAGTTGCCCACAAGGGACAGTACCACCGGCGCAAGCTGGCCGAGCATCGAAGAAACCTGAGTCTGAGTCAGTCCGGTGGACTTGGAGAGTTCTTTCTTGACTTCCTTCTCACTGTCGCCCAGCACATGCTTCACAATCTTTTTTCCGTCCTTTACGTCCGCCTTGCTCAGCATTGCGGATGTGCTCTTCTCCGCGTTCGGAGCGTGATTATCCAAAGCCTTTTCAAGAGACTGTGCGCCCTCATCCGTTGAAGAGTTCTGATACATCCCCGAAATAAGCAGCGGAAGCGCCTTTGTCACAACCTGTTTGACCTGTTCACCACTCGCACCCGTGCTTTTGCTGAGCTCTCCGACCGACTTCGGACCGAGCAGCTCACCAGCCAGCATATCAAGAAGTGCCATGTTCAATTTCCCTCCTTTGTTAATATTATGCTTTTTGATTATACCGCACAAAAACAGGTGTGTCAACGAAAACCCGACTTTTTGTACCGTTCAGCCTTCTGTTCCCCCGCGCTCTCACGGCCTCGTCCGGTCAATCTCGTTGCGTATTTCCTGCATCTGGTAGTCCAGCAGCTCGATGGAATCCGCGCAGGTCTTCAGCCTTTTCACGATCTCCTCCGCATTCTCCACATCCTTTTTATATTTCAGCTTGTACTCCAGGCTCGCCCAGAAATCCATGGCGATCGTGCGTATCTGCACCTCCACCTTCCGGTAAATCTTCTCGGAGGAGAGATAAATCGGCACCTCGATGATAATATGCAGGCGCCGGTAGCCATTGTTTTTCGGAATTTTTATATAATCCTTCCGCTTCAGCAAAATGATATCATCCTGGCGGATGAAAAGCTCCGCGAGCCGGTAAATATCATCCGGAAACGAACAGATTACCCGCACCCCGGCTACATCGGCCAGATTTTCCCTTATATTGTTCACGGTGACGGGAACTCCCTTCCGCGTCAGCTTCTCATAGATGCTCTCCGGCGATTTCAGCCTGCTCTTGATCGATTCAAAGGGATTCCGGTTATATTCCAGCGAAAATTCGTCGTTCAGAATGCGCAGCTTCGCCTCAACCTCCATGATCGCGCTCCGGTACTGCATCATCAGCTCATTAAAGGGCCTTGTCTCCTTCAGCTTCTCGGCCTGCAGCTGAATGAGCCGGTGCTGCCTTCTCAGCCGTTCGGTCTGTCTCTCCACCTTCGCCTCAAGCTGGTTTTTGCAGGTGAACAGCTCCAGTGTCTTTTTTACCCTGTTCTTAACGATGGACACCTCGAACGGCTTGCGGATAAAGTCGGAAACCCCGAGCTCAAAGCACCGATTCTCCACCTCGGCCGCCTGCTCACCGCTTATAACGAGCACGGGGATTTTCCCGAGCCACCCGTTTTCCCGCATTTCCTCAAGAACCCCAAAGCCGTCCAGCTTCGGCAGCTGCAAATCCAGAAGAAGCGCCATGCTCTCTCCCTGATATTGCTGCAGCTTCTGCACTGCCTGCTCGCCATCCTCCGCCAGCTCAACAATATAATCATCCTTCAGCATACCATGCAACAGCTCGCGGTTCACCTCTGTGTCGTCCACTACCAATATCCTTTGCATACGAACCTCATCTTACTCCTTCCCGTAAAGAACAGCGGGAAAAGCAAGTTCCTGATCGCTGTTCTCCATAAATGCAATTTTACCACATTCCCCGCCTTTTTTCTACCGTGTTTTTCGAAATTCGGCTGCCTTCTCTCTGTTCGTGCTATACTATATATCTGGCATTAAATAATTGCCAGATATATAGACCCTCCGGGGGATGCGCACTCGCACAAATCGGTAGATGTCGCAAGCGACTTGTGCTCGGCGCGGGTGACGATAATTAATCGCCACCTATATATTTGTATAAAAAACAGATATTTTTCAAAAATTACCGCGAAGCCGGTTGGATTCCCCCGCTTTTTCTGTCTTATATTACGGGAGCACAAAACCGGGTCGCTCCGCAATAATCCGCGCCGAAAAATTCGACATAAAAGCATGTAA
>CAMWWR010000151.1 GCA_947178045.1 uncultured Clostridia bacterium | reverse complement strand
GGCTACGCGGGGGCGGGGGGGGGGGGGGTGGACTCGGGCGCTTCGGCCGAAAGGTTTGTCGGGTTTTCGGACTGCCCGGGGGGCGGGGCTGAGCCGTGCGGAGGTTGCCGTTCTTTGTTCAGAACAGGCTCCGGGGTCTGGCTGTGCGCAGCATCCGAATTCTCTCTCGAGCGGACGACCGTCCGGAACCCGCCGGATGGAACCGGAGCTTCTGTCCACGCGGCGTTTTCTGCCGCATACGCAAGAGCTGCCCGATATGCTTCGTGAAGCTGTCGAAACGCTTCGGGCTCCTCTTCGGGATGATATTTTCTTGACTGCTCGGAATAGGCGAAGCGTATGGCCCGCCGGTCGTTCGTCGGCTCTATCCCGAGTATCTTCCAGAAATCATTCATTCGTGCCCGCCCCTTTCGTGAATATTTTTTGAATTGAGATTGCCTGGCCCGGAGTTGTCTGTTTTCTCTGCGAAAGCATCTGGTTCGAAATTGTCCGTTTTTTCTGCAGAAGCTCTCGGTTCGGAATCTTTCATTTTTTCTGTAAAAGCTTCCGACTCGGAATCGTCCGATTGCTCCGCCGGGACATCCGGCTCAAAATCGCCGGTTTCTTCCGAAAATTCCTCCGCTTCCTCCTCGAGGCGCAGCTTCAGCTCGCCGTCAAACAGCAGTTCCTCCTCCTGATCCCGGAAGGACTCGAGCAGGGCAAGCTGTCGTTTTGCCTCCTCGACTGCCCGCGTGATAAGATGGAGACGGCCGCTTTGTAAGCTGCCCGCAAACCAGTTAATAAAGGAGCCGATCTGTTCGCGCCGCCCGCCGGTGCTGTTTTCATAGTATGCGGCCAGCGCCGCCAGAATTTTTTTGTTTTCCTCCTGCTGGATCGGCGGAAGCATCAGCTTTTGCATTTCTTTGCGGTACTGCTCCAGCTCCGCCCGGCCAAGCTCCTGGTTTGACAGCAGAATATGGCTGCGCATGTTCTGCGAGTTGGCGACCTCGACATAAAGGATGCCATTGATATCGTAAGTGAAATAAACATCGACCCATTCCTCGCCCGCGGGCTTTGGGTAAACCGGGATGGAAACCTCACCGAGAAAAAGATTGTCCTTCGCATAATACTCCTCGCCCTGGTAGATGCGCACGGTGATGGCGTTCTGATAGTCGTTCATTGTGACAAGCCGCTTGCACCGGGATGCCGGAAGCGTGGAATTCCGCTCGATCATCGGCAGAAGATAGCCCTGCAGATCACGCTTCGCATGCCAGGTCTCCACGCCGAGGGTGAACGGACAGACATCGGTGAGCAGCATATCGCGGATATCCTCCCTGCGCGTGCGGATGCCGGCATAAACGCCCGCGCCCATCGCCACAACCTTGTCCGTTTCCCCCAGCACAATCGGCTCCTTGCCGAGCAGCTCGGTCAGAAATCGCTGGACGACCGTAAGCCGCGAAGAACCGCCGACCATGATCAGATCGTCGAGATCGGACACTCTGGCTTCGGCGTCATTTAAAATATGTATAAACAGCTTCTTGATTTTGGAGAAGAGCGGCATGCATATCTGGAAAAGGATATTATTGTCCAGTCTTGCACGGCGAAGCTTTCCGCCGATCTCCAGCGCGAGCTCGACCTCGGGCTCCTGCTCCAGACGGCATTTTGCAGCCTCTGCGCACTGAAGGAGCGCTGCGTATTCCGCAACCGTCAGGACGTTCGGCGACGAGTTTGACCCCACTTCGATGTGTCCTGTCGGGCCGTCCGCTGACAGCCCGTTTTCCCGGCAGAAATATTCAGCGATCAGCCGGTCGATATCGTCGCCACCCAGGTAATTGTCCCCGGCGACCGCCACGATCTCGATGATATTGTCAAAGCATTCGACATAGGACAGATCGAGCGTCCCGCCCCCGAAATCAAACACGAGCAGAGTCGCGTCCTCCTCGCCGTATTTTGTGCGGTAGGCGAGCGCCGCCGCAGACGGCTCGTTGATCAGGCGCTCCACATGCAGCCCGGCAATCTTCGCCGCCTTCTTCGTGTCGCTGCGCTGTTTGTCGTTGAAATACGCAGGGACGGTGATGATCGCCTCCTCAATCTCCTCCTTCAGAAAATATTCGGCATTCCTGCGGATTCGTTCCAGCACCATGGCCGAGAGCTCCATCGGCGTATAATCCCTGTTTCCAAGCCGGTATTTTTTGTCCGTTCCCATAAAACGCTTGAAGGAGCAGGCCGTATCCCTGCGGTGGGTCAGAATGCGCTCCTTCGCCTCCGGTCCGACGGCAAGGCCCTCCTCACCGACATAGCTTACCACGCTCGGGAACAGTGACTGCCCGCGCTCGTCGGTGACAAGATGCGCCGCGCCGTCCGCCCAGTATGCCGCAAGGCTGTTTGTTGTTCCAAGATCGATTCCCAATACTGCCATTGAAGAGACCTCCGTATATATTGAATAATGCTGATAACCAAGTGCTGACGATAATCGGATAATGCTGCCGGAGACAGGTTTTAAAGGTATGGTATCACATTTTCATTCGGACAGCAAGACCGGCTGCGGCACACAGCAGCAAATGCCAAAGAGCTGCGCAAATGAAGAAGACGGAGCTGCGGCATGGCAGGTCGGCCGAAAAAAGATGTTGCATTTACCAGGAAAGTATGATATGATATCTTTCCGAAACGGACACTTGTTCACGAGTGGTGAACATCCAGCGGAGTGCAAGCCGATGTATACGCTCCGGCGCAGCGAGCACTTTGGCGCAGGAGGAACAGGGGCGGAGCGCCGCCGTGTCCGGAAGAAAAGGACGGAGGACCATGGAGGAGGACAAGTATTATATTGTAAAGAAAAAAGCGCTGCCAGAGGTTCTGCTGAAGGTGGTGGAGGCGAAGCGTCTGCTCGACTCGGAGCGCGTACTGACGATTCAGGAGGCGACGGACGCGGTGGAGATCAGCCGCAGTTCTTTCTATAAATATAAGGACGATATTTTTCCCTTTCACGAGAGCAACCGGGGCAAGACAATCAACCTGATGATGCAGCTGGACGATGTGCCGGGGCTTCTGTCAAATGTACTGAACCAGATTGCCCAGGCGGATGCGAATATTCTGACGATCCATCAGTCGATCCCGATCGGCGGCATCGCGTCGCTGACGCTGGGTGTGGAGATTCTGCCGCAGACGCTGGAGGTGTCGGAGCTGCTCGGGGTGCTGGAGGGCATCGAGGGCATTCATTATATTAAGATTCTGGGAAGGGAATAGCAGTGTGAAACATGGCGGCCGGCGGCACGGCAGCGGGTCCGGGCGGTGCGGCAGAAAGGAGCCGGGGAGCGGAAGCTAAGCAAGAAGGCTTTGTTCATACAAAAAAGAGTTGGAGGCAAATTTATGAAAGTAGCGATTTTGGGATACGGTACGGTCGGCTCGGGCGTTTTTGAGGTAATCAACAGCAATCCGGATGGAATTGCGCGCCGCGCGGGGGAGGAAATTGAAATCAAGTATGTGCTGGATCTTCGTGAGTTTCCGGGGGATCCGGTCGAGAGCGTGCTCGTGCATGATTTCAGCCGCATTGTGAACGATCCGGAGGTCGGCGTGATCATTGAGGTGATGGGCGGCGTGGAACCGGCGTACAGCTTTGTAAAGGAGGCGCTGCTGAAGGGCAAGAGCGTCTGCACCTCCAACAAGGAGCTTGTCGCAAAGCACGGCGCGGAGCTTCTCGAGATCGCGAAGCAGAAAAAGGAGAATTTCCTGTTTGAGGCGAGCGTCGGCGGCGGCATCCCGATCATCCGCCCGCTGAATCAGAGTCTGACAGTGGATGAAATCCAGGAGGTCACCGGCATTCTGAACGGAACGACGAATTATATTCTGACAAAAATGCGCGACGAGGGCCTTGATTTTGATACGGTGCTCGCGGACGCGCAGGCAAAGGGCTATGCGGAGCGCAACCCTGCGGCCGATGTGGACGGTTTTGACGCGGGGCGCAAGATCGCGATTTTGACCTCCCTTGCCTACGGAATGCAGGTCGACTACGAGGATATCTACATCGAGGGTATCCGCAATATTTCAAAGAACGATATTGCGTACGCGCTGTCCGGCGGAGCCGATATCAAGCTGTTTGCGACGAGCCGCGCAGTGGACGGGAGAGTCTATGCGATGGTGGCTCCGCGCATGATCGACCGCTCCCATCCGCTTTACTCGGTCAATGATGTGTTCAATGCTATTCTTGTGCGGGGAAATTTCCTCGGCGACGTGATGTTCTACGGCAAGGGCGCGGGAAAACTGCCGACGGCGAGCGCGGTTGTATCCGATGTCGTCGACGCGGTAAAGCACCAGGGAAAGCATGTGATGACGATCTGGAACAGCCGCAAGCTGGAGCTGGCGGATATGGGCACGCTCGTGAGCAAGTTTTTCGTGCGTGTGCCGGAGGGACAGAAGGAAAAGGCCAGAGAGCTGTTTGACATAGAAAGAGAATTTGCGGCGCCGGGCGTCGAGGGCGAGTATGCGTTCCTCACGGCCGCGATGCCGGAGAGCGAGTTTGAACAGGCGGCGGAGCAGCTGGAGGTGCTGAGCCGTATCCGTGCCGAGCTGTAGGGCAGCAGAGGCGCGGGTGTATCTGAGCCGGGCAGCAGGGTGGCCCGGGGCATGGAAACGTATCCGCACCGGATTGCACGGAAGAGCATGTGGCAGAATGAGAGGAAGGCGAAAGATTGAAAATTAAAATTTTCAATCACGAGATTTGTGTCCGTGCGTTGCTTGACACAAATTCGTTATGTGCAAAAAGCAGCAGGAATGAGGAAAGCTTGAAAGTAAACTTTCAAACGATTGATTGATATGTGCGCTAAAGCGCACAGGGGGTATAAATATGAAATATATTGTAATTCTGGGCGATGGGATGGCGGATGAGCCGATCGAGAGTCTGGACGGGAGAACCCCGCTGGAATATGCGTCGACGCCGGTCATGGATGATCTGGCGGGCAAAGGTGAGATCGGTCTTGCCTGCACGATCCCAGAGGGAATGAAGCCGGGCAGTGACACCGCGAATCTGGCGGTGCTGGGTTATAATCCGCGGCAGTATTATACAGGGCGTTCCCCTCTGGAGGCCCTGAGCATCGGCGTCGAGATGAAGGATACGGATATCGCAGTCCGCTGCAATATCGTGACGCTCTCCGAGGAGGAGGGCATCCCTTATGAGGAAAGGACGATCATCGACCACAGCTCGAGCGAAATATCAACGGAGGACGCGGCCGTGCTGCTCGACGCCGTGAGAGAGCAGCTGGAAAGCGAGATGTTCCGCTATTTTGTCGGGACAAGCTACCGGAATCTGATGATCTGGGACAAGGGTGTTGTCGCGGAGCTCACGCCCCCGCACGATATTCTGGGAAGAGTGATTGGGGAGTATCTGCCGCAGGAGGCGGCGCTGAAGGATATGATGCGGAGAAGCTACGATATCCTGAATAACCATCCGATCAATGTCGAGCGCGCGAAGCGTGGCCTGCACAAGGCGAACTCCGTGTGGT
>CAMWWR010000150.1 GCA_947178045.1 uncultured Clostridia bacterium | reverse complement strand
TTTCCTATAGAAGCGCGGCTTACAGAGGCATGGTACGGAAAGCGGTGGCACAAATGATCGGAGTGCTTGAGAGAATTCGAAAACCGAATGACATAAAAAACATCAGGGAGGCGGATTATCCGCGGCTGGCGGAGGAGATCCGCGAATTCCTGATCGACCATGTCAGCCGGACAGGGGGACATCTCGCCTCAAATCTCGGCGTGGTCGAGCTGACGATGGCGCTGCATCTCGTGCTTGATTTCCCGAAGGATAAGCTTGTGTGGGATGTCGGGCACCAGTGCTATGTCCACAAGCTTCTGACAGGCCGGGCGCAGGGCTTCGATACGCTGCGCCGGCACGGCGGAATGAGCGGTTTTCCGAAGAGGGCAGAGAGCAACACCGATCTGTTTGACACTGGGCACAGCTCGACCTCCATCTCGGAGGCGTGCGGACTTGTGAAGGCGCGGGAGCTGAACGGAGGCAAGGAGAAAATATTCGCGGTGATCGGCGACGGAGCAATGACCGGCGGACTCGCGTTCGAGGGACTCAACAATGCGGGACAGCTGAAAAGCAACCTCGTGATCGTGCTGAACGATAACAAGATGTCCATCTCGGAGAATGTCGGCGGGATGGCGAGCTATCTCGGAAAGATCCGGACAAGCACCAGATACGAGGATTTGAAGGACGATGTGACGAGCACGCTCGAGAAAATACCGGGGATCGGCTCCGGGCTGGTGAAGCAGCTGAGGCGCTCGAAAAACACGCTGAAAAAGTTCATGATTCCGGGAAATTATTTCGAGGAGATGAACATTACCTATATCGGGCCGATCGACGGGCATAATGTCGGACAGATGTACGAGGCCTTTCTCGCCGCGTCGAGAAAGAACGGAGCTGTGCTCGTGCATGTCATCACCAAAAAGGGCAAGGGCTATGACTGCGCCGAGCATGACCCGAAGCAGTTTCACGGTGTGGATGCGTTCGACGTCGAGACCGGCAAGAGCCTGCACGACAAATCGCAGCTTACCTATACGGATGTGTTTTCAAAGGCGCTCGGAGAGCTGGCGGCAAAGCACCGGAACATCGTCGCCATCACTGCGGCGATGCCGGGCGGGACGGGACTTTCCGAGTTCCAGCAGCAGTATCCGCGGCGATTTTTCGATGTCGGCATCGCGGAGGAGCATGCGGTCAGCTTTGCGGCAGGGCTTGCGGCCGGGGGATATCACCCCGTGTTTGCTGTTTATTCCACCTTCCTGCAGCGGGCCTACGACCAGATTCTGCACGATGTATGCCTGAACCGTTTTCCGGTGACCTTCGCCGTCGACCGGGCGGGGATTGTCGGCAGCGACGGAGAGACGCATCAGGGAATTTTCGACCTGTCCTATCTGTCCGCGATTCCGGGGCTGACCGTGATGGCCCCGAAAAACGGGAGGGAGCTGCAGCAGATGCTGGAGCTTGCGGTCACCCTTCCGCGCCCGACCGCGATCCGTTATCCGCGCGGGATCGTCAGCCATGCGCTGGATGAATTTGACGCCCCGGTTGTCTGCGGAGAATGCGAGTGGCTGAGCAGGCAGGGGCGCGTCGCACTGCTGGCGGCAGGCAGCATGGTGGAGACCGCGTGGCGGGCGGCCGGGCTGCTTGCCGAACAGGGGATCGAAGCGGCGGTCGCCAATGTGCGTTTTCTCTCCCCGGAGGATGAGGAAATGCTGAAATATGCGTCCGGCTTCGAGCTCGTCGTGACGCTCGAGGAGAATGTCGCGCGCGGCGGCTTCGGCGAGCGCGCGGCGGGATGGCTTCTGACACATGGCTTCGGCGGGCGTTTTTTCAATGTCAGCCTGCCGGACAAATTCATCGAGCACGGGACGCAGGAGGAGCTGAAAAGGGCGTACGGGCTGGATGCGGAGACGATCGCGGAAAGAGTACGGGAGAGCCTGAAGGATTAGGGAAACGCTGAATAAAACGTTTCCCGCGCCGGATTTACACCGCGCAGCGGCATATTCCTTTGCAAATTTTGAGAAATTTGCGGACGTAACATGGAGGCACGGATGGAAGAGAGGGAACGGCTGGATGTTCTGCTGGTAAAAAAAAGACTCGCCGAATCGAGGGAAAAGGCAAAGACGATGATTCTGGCGGGCGGCGTGCTTGTGGACGGGAAGCAGGCGGACCGGGCGGGCAGCAGAGTTCCGGCGTCGGCCGAAATCAAAGTGCGGCCGGAGGTGTCGGCGAAGTATGTCAGCCGCGGGGGACTCAAGCTGGAGAAGGCGGTCGAGACTCACGGCATAGTGCTTGCGGGCAGAATCTGTATGGATGTCGGCTCCTCCACGGGGGGCTTTACCGACTGTATGCTGCAGAACGGCGCGGCCCGGGTATTTGCCGTTGATGCCGGCACAGATCAGCTGGCAGAGAAACTGCGGCAGGATGCGCGCGTCGTCTCCATGGAACGGACAAACATCCGCTATGTGAAGCCGGAGGACATAGGCGAGCCGGTCGATTTTGTTTCTATCGATGTCGCGTTCATTTCCCTGACGCTGGTGCTCGCCCCGGTCCGGGCGCTGATGAAGCCGGGAGCGGAGCTGGTCGCTCTGATCAAGCCGCAGTTTGAGGCGGGCAGGGAGAAGGTCGGGAAAAAGGGCGTGGTGCGCAGCCGGGAGGTGCACGAGGAGGTTCTGGACAGGATTGTGCAGTACGCCGCGCGGCTCGGCTTCCTGCTTTTGCACCTGGATTATTCGCCGATCCGCGGCCCGGAGGGAAATATTGAATACCTGCTGCACGCGAGAAGAGCGGAGGACGGCGGGGAGACGGACATTCCGGAGCGGCAGGATGTTGCCGCGATGCGGGAGCAGATCCGCAGGATCGTGGCGGACGCTCACCGGACGCTGTCGGAATCGCAGGAATAACCGGAAATCCAAAAACAAGTATTGCGGAATGGTATAGAGAAAATGAAAAAATTCGGAATTATTACAAACAGAGACAAGGATGAGGGGCTTGCGGTGACCGGACGGCTTCAGGAGCTGCTTCGGGCGGCCGGCGCGGAATGCTTTCTCGCTCCCGGACGCCGCAGGGGCGACGGCAGTCCCTACACGCCGACGGAGGAGCTTCCGGCGGATACGGACGGGCTGATTGTGCTGGGCGGGGACGGAACGCTTCTGCAGGCCGCTCACGATGTGGCTTCAAGAGGCATTCCGCTGCTTGGGATCAATCTCGGGACGCTCGGCTTTCTGGCGGAAACGGAGCTGAGCGGTATGCAGGAGGCCGTCCGCAGGCTGGTTGCGGGTCAGTTTGAGATCGAGGATCACATGATGCTCTCGGTCCGCAGGCCTGCGGGGCCGGAGGCGGCCGGGGAGTCTCTGCCGGACGCGCTCAATGATCTGGTGATTACGAGGAGCGGCTTCTCCAGACTGATTGCGGTCGGGGTCTACATAAATGGAGAGCTCGTCAACAATTACCGGGGGGACGGCGTGATTATCTCGACGCCGACCGGCTCGACCGGCTACAATCTCTCCGCGGGCGGGCCGATTGTTTCGCCGGTCTCGAGGCTGATCGTGATCACGCCGATCTGCCCGCATTCGCTGAACGCGCGGAGCATTGTCGTGTCCGACGAGGACGTCGTGTCGATCCGTATACGCAAGAGCAAGAAGACGCAGGAGGAGGAAGCGATTGCGACGGTGGACGGCAGCTACGCGGTCAATCTCCGGGCGGAGGACTGCGTGGAGGTGTGCAGGGCGGCCAATATGACAAAGCTGATACGACTCGGCGGCAGCTTTTATCAGGTGCTTCGGCTGAAGCTGGACGGCGGCACCGCCGGGGGATAAAGAACAAAGCGGGAAAATCAGGAATATCACAGGGCGGTCCCGTGACAGGCGAACGGTGGGAGCCGCGAGCCTGGCGGGCCGGGAAATAAGAGAGCCGGGACAGGGAAGGGAGGTGCGGCATGAAGGTCGGGAGACAGAGCAAGATCATCGAGCTGATTACGAGAAATGAGGTGGAGACGCAGGAGGAGCTGGCGGAGCTTTTGGAAAAGAGCGGTTATCCGGTGACGCAGGCAACAATCTCAAGGGATATCCGCGAGCTGAAGCTGACAAAAATAGCAGCGGAGGACGGCAGGCAGAAATACATTGTTCTGCAGCCGCCGGAGGCATGCCTTGCGGAAAAATATGTCCGCGTGCTGAGGGACGGCTTTCTGTCGATGGATACAGCGCAGAATATCCTCGTTATCAAGACCGTATCCGGGATGGCGATGGCGGTCGCGGCGGCGCTCGATGCGATGCATATTGACGGTATTGTCGGCTGCATCGCCGGGGATGACACGATCATGTGCGCGATCCGCACACTGCCGGACACGGAGAAGGTGATGGAAAAAATATCCAGGATCGTCAGCAGAAAAGCCAGGCAGGAAATTTAGGAAATCAGGACTTGCAAGCCGTGGGAAGCAGTGCTAAAATGTGAGAGATTACAGCATTATATGTAAATATTTAAGGAGAATTTTATGTCAGGACATTCGAAATTTGCAAACATTAAACACAAAAAAGAGAAAAATGATGCGGCGAAGGGCAAGATCTTCACGCGGCTTGGGCGCGAGATCGCAGTCGCCGTCAAGGAGGGCGGGCCGGATCCGAACAATAACAGCAAGCTGAAGGATATTGTCGCCAAGGCGAAGTCGAACAACATGCCGAATGAAACGATCGAGAGGAGCATCAAGAAGGCAGCGGGCGACGTGAACAATGTCAACTATGAATTTGTTTCATACGAGGGCTACGGGCCGAGCGGTACGGCGATTATCGTCGAGGCGCTCACGGACAACAAGAACCGCACGGCCGCAAACGTGCGCAACGCGTTTACGAAGGGCAACGGCAATGTCGGCACGCAGGGCTGCGTTTCCTTTATGTTCGATACAAAGGGGCAGATCATCATTGACAAGGAGGAGTGCGGCAAGGATGCGGACGAGCTGATGATGCTTGCGCTGGATGCCGGAGCCGACGATTTCGACGAGGAGGAGGACAGCTACGAGATACTTACGGCGGAGGATGCCTTTTCCGCGGTGCGCGAGGCGCTTGAGAATGCCGGCGTGCCGATGCTCGAGGCCGAGGTGACGAGACTTCCGCAGACGTATGTGACGCTGACGGATGAGGACGATATCCGTATGATCCGGCGCACCCTGGATCTTCTGGACGAGGATGATGATGTGCAGAACGTATATCACAACTGGGATGCTCCGGAGGACGAGGAGTAGGCCGGAAGAAGGGCTTGTTTTCGGGTTCGACAGAAAAAACTAAAATATTTTAGAGAATTATTCACAGATTGTTTACATTTTATACATGGGCACGTCACAGATCGGGGGTATAGTATAAGTGTAAAGATAATACAGCTTACATCTAAGTTTTGCAACTTTTTTCATAAATACTACCCCCTCAGAAAAGGCAGCCATGGAAATGGCTGCCTTTTTCCCTGGCGCGCAAAAATCTGTTTTTGTGCGGGTTTCGCGAATTGCCTCAGTGACACGGTGTT
>CAMWWR010000149.1 GCA_947178045.1 uncultured Clostridia bacterium | reverse complement strand
CACTGAAATACCGCTTGTTATATTTGAGGATGCGGTGGGAAAGGTCTGTCATGATCACAAGGCAGGGCCAGTTGATTCGTTGCAGATCATACTTAAGCCCATTACAGGTGCCACATGCCATATCAAGAATGACCCGGGGACGAAACTTTTTCAAAGCCTGCCAGCGCACCTCACTGCAGGGAACCGCCCCCATCTGATAGCGCGGATTCCCCGGATGGCACTGTTCTCGGAGATAATCCTGATAATTCTTCATATACAGAGACCAGAGTTCTCCTGGGATTTCACGGGAACCAAAATACACGACACCATCCGTCACATCATAGTGGTGAATGTTTTTACAGAGGAAGCTTATCTTATTTGTGTCTTTATTTTCAAGGGAAAGCTTTTCTCCGCATTCCGGGCAGCACAGCAGTTCCGCAGCCCGCCGAAGCCCAGGATCCGTATTACCCACGATTTCTCCCAGAGCCTTTGCAAAATATGGTGCCGTTTCCCGCAACGTGTATTCCCCAAGCAGGCTGGCGGGAATGGAAACTTTTCTTTCCTGGAATGCCCTGCCTTCCATTCTTGCGATACCTGCCTGAACGGACAGCTTCAGGCTTCCCTCGGACAGCTCTCTGGCAATATTGTAGAGCTCCGCATCGGAACAGTAGGCCGCAAGACTCTGCAGCAGCCTGCGCCTTTCGGCATCCGGAAAGAGGGCTTCCACACCGGCAGGGAGCCCTTTCTGGCTACTTTTCTGTGCAAACAGCAAATCCCCTTCCACGATGCTGTCTATGGTCATATGAAAAAGCCATGCCAGTTCCCGGAACATATCAATGTCCGGCAGATTTTTGCCTCCCTCCCATTTGCTGACAGCCTGGGCGCTGACCCCCAGCTTTTCGGCCAGCGCCTGCTGGGACAGCCCTGCCTTTTTCCGCAAGGCCGCTATTCTGATTCCTATTTGTTCACGATCGATCATGACCAATACCTCCTTCTTTTCGCTAACCTGAATAAAGTCATTATACCCTCAAAAAGGAGGGTCTACAAGAAAGCAAAAGTTGATATTCCTCATTCCGGATTCAACCGGGAAGCAAAACCAAACTGGAGCGTGTTCACATTAATCCTTACAACAACAGGAATGCACGATAAAATGAACACATGAAACTATGATTATTCTGTATGATGTGAGGCCGGAAATAGATTATATTGGTTTATTACTGCCGCAGGCGGAGGAGAACAAATAAACAGGCGGTGCGCCAGAAAAAAGACCGGATTTTTGCCGGTCTTTTTTGCCGGACGGATAAATATTTCACCGCACTTCCGCGCCTTGAGGGTTTCAAACCCGAAAATTACCCTGTTCTTTAACCTTCTCGAATCGATTTTTGATACGATTTTCTTTCCGATAATGTCAACAAGTTTTCCGGACAGGCCTCCCGAATTTGACAAAATACCATTTCCACAGTTGATATAATCCTTGCTGCAATGATTATTCAGGCGACGGGAGACGGGGAAATGAGACGAGATGATGTAATTGAATGGAAAATGCAGAACGATATGAAACGCCGGCTGAGCGGGATCGCGGGTTCTTTCCGGAAGCTTTCCGGCAGCATCAGCGATTTTGCCGATATAGGAACCCAACTGAAGAGGGATATGCTGAACGGACTTTTTGATGAGGTGTCAATGAAGCTCTGTGCGGACTGTGTGAACTGCAACAGGTGCTGGGTGGACGAGGAGCTTGTCAGCTGCGCGGAGGTATCCGAGCTGCTGGATGCCGTGCAGACGGACGGCGGAATCTCAGAGGAGATGGAAAGACGCTATTTTGCACGCTGCGAGCATCGGCATCGTATGTTTGACGAGCTGAAGCAGGGGCTGTTCCGGTTAAAGCAGGGCATGCTCTGGCGCAACCGGCTGAACGAGAGCCGGGAGGCGGTTGCAAATCAGCTGACGGAGATGGCGCGCATTGTCGGGGAATTTGCGGGAAATCTGGAGCAGGACGGCAGCCGCGCCTGGCCGCTCCCGCGGAGCATCACTGTGAAGCTGTGGCTGAAAAATATCCGGGCAAAGCAGCTGCTGATGCTGGAGCGCGGGGACGGCAGCATGGAGATTCATCTGACGGCGCGAAACCGGAGAGGGCGCTGCGTGACAACGAAGGAGGCGGCAATGATTCTGAGCTGCCTGGTGGGCGAGAAGCTGGTTCCGTGTGAGGACTCGAGGAACGTTATAGGAAAGGAGTATGCGGACTATGTGTTCCGCGAGGATGCGAATTTTCAGGTGATTACCGGCGTGGCACGGGCAGCGCGAGCGGACAGCCGGGTGTCCGGAGATAATTTTTCGTTTTTGTATCCGGAGGGCGACGAGGTAATCATGCTGCTGTCCGATGGCATGGGGAGCGGAGAGGCCGCCTGTCGGGAGAGCGAGCGCGTAATCGAGCTGCTGGAACAGTTTCTGGAGGCGGGCTTTAAGGAGGAAGCAGCAATGAAGCTCATCAATTCCATGCTTGTGCTGCGCGAGGACAACACGATGTTCACGACAATGGATGTGTGCGTGCTCCATCTGGCGACGGGTGTCTGCGAGTTTATGAAAGCGGGCGCGGCGGCCACCTATATCCTGCGCGGCGACTGGATGGAGAGCATTCATTCAACGACGCTGCCGGCCGGCGTGCTGTTGGGTGTTTCCTGCGACGTCAAACAGAAAAAGCTGTATGACGGTGATTATGTCATCATGCTGTCCGACGGCGTAATCGAGGGTGAGGACGGCGGGGAAGAATTTCTGCGGAGTATTCTGGCAGGGGCTGAGGACGCGAATCCGCAGGAGATCGCCAATCTTATTCTCGAGGCGGCCATGCAGAGAGAACAATACCGGCCGAAGGATGATATGACGGTGCTGGTCGCCGGGCTGTTTCAGCGCGTCCGCGGCGGGCAGGCGGCACGGGAGGAGTAAGACTGCAGGTTGTGCTGCGGGAGAGGCAGACTGTGGTCGGACAGCGCGGAGGAGTAAGACTGCAGGTTGTGCTGCGGGAGAGGCAGACTGTGGTCGGACGGCGCGGAAGGAGTAAGACTGCAGGTTGTGCTGCGGGAGAGGCAGACTGTGGCCGGACGGCGCGGGGGGAGTAAGTCTGTGAGCTGCGCCGCGGCATGCGCAGCGGTGTACGATCTTGCGATTTTGTTGTGACGCTTTCCGTTCTTTTCTTGCGGGGAGGCGCGGAATGATGTACAATGAAAAAAGTATAATTGGCAGGGGATTGGATAAGAATGGGCTTGATTGGCATGAATTTGATCAGAAAGGCGGAGCAATATATCAGGGAGCTTGAGCTGCTGTCCGACGGCGACGCGGTAGTGATCGGAGTGTCCGGCGGCGCGGATTCCGTATGTCTGCTGCACGTTTTATGGGAGCTGAGGGAAATGTATAATCTTCGGCTCTCCGTCGTACATGTGCATCACGGCATCCGCGGTGAGGAGGCGGATCGGGACGCGCGCTTTGTGGAGGAGGAGTGCGGCAGGCTCGGGCTGAAATGCCGAACCGTGCACCGGGATATCCCGGCGGAGGCCGCCGCCACAGGACGGTCAGAGGAGGAAGCCGGCCGGGAGGCGCGCTATCAGGAGCTTGCCGCCGCGGCCGCCGCGCTGGGTGGCGCGAAGATCGCGGTCGCGCACAACAGGAACGACAATGCGGAAACCTTTTTGTTCAACGCATTCCGCGGCGCAGGTCTGAAAGGGCTGGGGGGCATTCCGCCGCGCCGGGGAAATATTATCCGCCCGCTGCTCTGTGTGACCCGCGCGGAGATCGAGGAATATCTTGCGGACAGGGGGCTGCGCTACTGCACGGACGCAACGAATTTTTCGCCGGATTATACGCGGAACCTTATTCGGCATTCCATTCTGCAGCCCGCAGTGGAGCAGATCAACAGCAGGGCGGTGGAGCATTTGTCGCAGACGGCGGCAGAGCTCGCGCGGGTTGCGGAATATATACGGCAGCAGGCGCGCGAGGCCTTTCAGAAAATCAGGCTTGATTCCGCACAGGGACGCGGCGGCGCAGTGCAGGCACACAGCGGCGGCAGCACACCGCGCATGCTGCGCCTGTCCATCGGGGAGTGGGAGCGGCTCCCGGAGGTGCTGAAGGATGAGGTTCTTTTACATGCGCTGTCGGAGCTTGCGGGCAGCAGGCGGAATATTGACAGGCTGCATGTGCGAAGCCTGCGTGATCTTGCACAGGGGCCGACCGGGCGGCAGGCCTCGTTTCCGTACAGGATCACCGCACAGCGCAGCTACGGCGTGCTGGAGCTGGTCCGCGAGGACGTTTGCCCGGAAGCCAGCGACGGCATCGGAACATTTCAGACCGGCGGGGAGGAAGCTTATCCCAAGGACGGCGACAATATCGGAACCGTTCAGACCAGCAGGAAGCACACCTGTCCCGAAGCCGGCACGGCCGCAGCTTTTCCCGCCGTGCCCGCAAGCTTTTTCCACGAGGCAGTGCCGCTCCCGCTGGAGGCGGAATTTGGGGACTGGATATTCTCCCTCCGGCTCGTTGAGCATGAAAAAAATGCAAAAATTCCAAAAAACTGCTATACGAAATGGTTTGATTATGATAAAATCAGTAGTACGCTAACCCTGCGGACGAGGCAGGAAGGGGACTATATGATAATTCATAAGGATGGCATGAAGAAGCCGCTGCGGTCGCTCTTTATTGACCGCAAGCTGCCCCGGAGGGAACGGGACAGCATTCTGCTGCTGACGGCGGGCAGCCGGGTTTTGTGGGCGGTCGGCGTGAGAGCGGAGGAAGGGCTTTATGTGGACGGGAATACAAAACGCATTCTTGTGGCAGAATTAAGGAAGAGAGGATAGTACGATGGCGGAGAAAATCAGTGTATTGATTTCGGAGGAAGCCGTGGCCGAAAAAATTCACGAGATGGCGGTACAGATCAGCAGAGACTACGAGGGCAGGCAGATTCACATGATCTGTGTGCTCAAGGGAGGCGTGTTTTTTATGACGGAGCTTTCCAAGCATGTCGGAGTGCCGTGTTCGCTGGATTTTATGTCGGTTTCCAGCTACGGCAATGACACGGTCAGCAGCGGGAAGATAAAAATATTAAAGGATCTGGACGAAAGCATTGAGGGGAAGGATGTCCTGGTGGTTGAGGATATCGTCGACTCGGGCCGGACGCTTTCCTATCTGCTGGAGGAGTTAAAGCAGAGAAAGCCGAACAGCCTTAAGCTCTGCACCCTGCTTGACAAGCCGGACCGCAGAAAGGTTGATGTCCGGGTGGATTACACCGGCTTTGCGATCCCGGACGCCTTCGTGGTAGGCTATGGACTGGATTATCAGCAGAGATACCGCAACCTTCCGTACATCGGAGTGGTTGAATTGTAGATTTGGGAGAGGAGAAAGAAGACGTGAACAAGTTTCTAAAAGGCTATGGCTTTTATCTGTTTCTTCTCGTTCTGCTGCTCGTCGCGGTACTGTTCTCAAACGGGATCCGGGGAAATTCCTCAGGCTACGGTTATC
>CAMWWR010000148.1 GCA_947178045.1 uncultured Clostridia bacterium | reverse complement strand
GATGCAAAGCCTCTTTACAGAGGATTACGGATTTTATAATGTCCCGCGAATTCCCGTCGCGATTGCGGCAGTGCAGACCTGGACAAAAAACTGCTGTTGAAATCGGAGGACAGTCCGCTTTTGTTTCCGCCCTTCGCTGAGAATATAGAGTGGAAGAACGGCAATTTCTTTGATATAATAAATGACGAAAAGCAGAGTTTTTGCACCGGAAGCTGAAAAGGAAAGGAACAAAAAATTTTATGAAGATCACAAATTGCAAGATGAATCATCTGACGAACCCATTAGGCTATGCCATGACACGGACTGTGTTTTCCTGGACGGTGGAGCAGGCGAAGGGGAAGCGGCAGGCCGCCGCGAGGATTATTGTAAAGCGGAATGAAGAAACTGCCGTCGATACGGGCTGGGCAGATTTGGACAGCCTTGCCGCGCCGCTGGAGCTCAGCCTGCAGCCGCGGACACGCTATACCTGGAGGGTTTCGGTCCGAACCGACGAGGGCGAAGAGGGAACAAGCGGGGAAAACTGGTTTGAGACGGGAAAAATGGGCGAGACATGGCAGGCGGGCTGGATTGGCTGTGACAATGAAGAAGGCAGGCATCCGGTGTTTTTCAAAAAAATTATTCCCCAAAAGCCCGTCCGGTCAGCGCGCCTGTATATCTGTGGCCTTGGACTGTACGAGGCTGCATGGAACGGGGAAAAAATCGGGGAGGAATATCTGACGCCGTATTGCAACGACTACAATACCTGGGTGCAATACCAGACCTATGATATGACCGGGCAGCTGCAGGGAAGCGGCGTGCTTGAGGTGCTGCTTGGAAACGGCTGGTACAACGGGCGCTTCGGATATAATGAAAAGAAACGGAAGCCCTATTATGGCGACGGATTAAAACTGCTGGCGGAGCTGCGTATCGATTATGCCGACGGCAGCGAGGAGGTGGTCGGGACGGATGAGAGCTGGATGGTCGGATATTCTGCCATCACCTTTTCCGGCATCTATGACGGGGAACACAGGGATGATACGCTCCCGGATACCGTATCTGCTTTAGAACCTGGAAACGGCGTTCTGCGTGCGGCGGTATCTGTGGCACCTCCGAAAGGAGCGCTCAGGGAGCGCCGCAGCACCCCGGTTATGGTGCGGGAAGAAGTGCCGGTAAAAGAGATAATCCATACGCCTGCCGGGGAAACGGTGCTTGATATGGGGCAGAATCTGGCGGGAATCTTCTGCCTGAAGGTAAACGTGCCTGCAGGCCGGGAAGTCCGGCTTTTGTTTGGAGAGGTGCTGCAGGAAGGGAATTTTTACCGGGAGAATCTGCGCAGCGCAAAGGCGGAATATATTTATAAATCGGACGGAAGGCCGAAGGTTGTGCAGCCGAAATTCACCTATTACGGCTACCGCTATGTGAAGGTGGAGGGGATGCCGCAGATTCAGGCAGAGGATTTCACCGCGCTTGTCCTGTATTCCGAATTGCCAAAGGCCGGTACGCTTGTAACCGGGAATGCTCTGGTCAACCGTCTGATCGCGAATGTGGAGTGGGGGCAGAAGGGAAATTTCATTGACGTGCCGACGGATTGTCCGCAGCGGGATGAACGGATGGGATGGACCGGCGACGCGCAGGTGTTTGCACCGACGGCAAGCTATCTCAGGGATTGCTGTTCGTTCTATACAAAATATCTTTATGACCTGGCAGGGGAGCAAAAGGGCCGCGGGGGTGAAGTGCCGAATGTGGTCCCGTCCTTTGGGTTCAAGGGCTGCTCGGCGGCATGGGGGGACGCTGCCTGTGTCATTCCGTGGACGGTATACGAATTCACCGGTGATTTGTCTGTTCTGGAGGATCAGTACGAGAGCATGTGCGGCTGGGTGGAGTATATCAGGCAGACGGACGGAAAGGAGCATAACTGGCGCAGGCGGTTTCATTTCGGGGACTGGCTGGCTTTGGATGCTCCGAATGAGGAGGAGTGCCGGGGCGGCACGGAGGTCGGCTATGTTGCCGACGCCATGTATTACCGCTGCGCGGGGCTTGTTGCCAGAGCGGCAGGGGTTCTCGGGAAAACGGAGGACGTAAAAAAATATGAGGCATTAGCGGAGCAGATCTTACAGGGAATCCGGCAGGAGTATTTTACACCGGCAGGCCGGTGCGCAGTTCCAACGCAGACAGGGCTTGTGCTGGCAAGGGCTTTGGGGCTCGGGCCGGATCAGGAGAGGTCAGGGGAAGCGCTGATAGAGCGGCTGGAGGCGGACAAAAGGCGTTTGAAAACCGGCTTTGTCGGCACACCGCTACTCTGTCCGGCGCTTACCGGTGCCGGGAGGGAGGATATCGCCTTTGCATTACTGCTCAACGAGGAATATCCGGGCTGGCTGTACGAGGTGAAGCTCGGGGCAACCACCATCTGGGAACGCTGGAACAGCCTGCTTTCCGACGGCTCCGTTTCAAGTACTGGCATGAACAGCCTTAATCATTATGCCTACGGCTCGATTGTGGAATGGCTGTGCCGGGATGTGGCGGGACTTTCCACCCTTGTCCCGGGATTCCGGCGCGCCGCGTTTGTCCCGCATATTTGCAGAGAGCTTAAAAGTGTGGAATTTACTTATGACTCCGCCGCAGGGGAATGGTATACTGCATGGGAGGTTTTGGAGAGCGGAGAGGTGAATTACCGCTGCCGGGTACCGTTTGGCTGCAGCGCAAGGCTTGTGCTGCCAGTAGGGCAGGAGCGGGAGCTGGAAGCGGGGGAGTACGCTTTTACCTTTGCCTGCTTTGCCACAGAGAAGCCGAAGGCGGAACTGTAACCCTGCTTTCCGGGGTCTGCGAAAACAGTTGACAATGTTCGTATCCTTGTATACAATGGTACGAAAGCTGAATGGGATGGAGGAACAATATGCAGAACCGGAAAGTGTATTTGAACAGACATAATAACCTGCTCTCTCTTGAGGAGCACATGTATGAGCTTGTGGATGTGAAGAACCCGAATGTATTCCGCAACCTTTTCCCTTATGATGAGGTGCCGAAGATCGCGTTCAACGACAGAATCGTGCCGCACAATATGCCGGAGGAAATATGGATCACGGACACGACGTTCCGCGACGGGCAGCAGTCGCGCGCGCCGTACACTACGGAGCAGATCGTGACGATCTATGATTATCTTCACCGGCTGGGAGGGCCGAACGGCATTATCCGGCAGAGCGAGTTTTTCCTCTACAGCAAAAAGGATCGCGACGCGGTATACAAATGTATGGAGCGCGGCTATGAATTTCCGGAGGTTACGTCCTGGATACGCGCGAGCAAGCAGGATTTCCAGCTTGTGAAGGAGATCGGAATGAAGGAGACGGGTATTCTGGTCAGCTGCTCGGATTATCATATTTTCTATAAAATGAAAATGACGAGAGCCCAGGCGATGAAGCATTACCTGAGCGTCGTGCGGGAGTGCCTGGAGACGGGAATCGCGCCGCGCTGTCATCTGGAGGACATTACCCGCTCGGATATTTACGGCTTTGTTATCCCGTTCTGCCTGGAGCTGATGAAGCTCGGCATGGAGTACAGCATTCCGGTGAAGATCCGCGCGTGCGATACGATGGGCTACGGGGTCAATTTCTCCGGCGCCGTGATCCCGCGGTCGGTGCAGGGGATTATCTATGGCCTGAACACGCACGCCGGTGTGCCGGAGGAGCTTCTGGAATGGCACGGGCACAACGATTTCTACAAGGCGGTGTCAAACTCGACGACGGCGTGGCTGTACGGAGCGTGCGGCGTAAACTGCTCGCTGTTCGGCATCGGCGAGCGGACCGGAAATACACCTCTGGAGGCGATGGTATTCGAGTATGCGCAGCTCAAGGGTACGCTTGACGGGATGGAGACGACGGTGATCACGGAGCTGGCCGAATATTATCAGAAGGAGATCGGCTATAAGATCCCGCACAGAACGCCGTTTGTCGGAAAGAATTTCAACGTGACGCGCGCGGGAATTCATGCGGACGGGCTGCTGAAAAATGAAGAAATCTATAATATATTTGATACGGAAAAGTTCCTGAACCGCCCGGTGCTCGTCTCGGTGTCGAATACCTCCGGGCTGGCGGGAATCGCCCACTGGGTCAACAGCTTTTATCATCTGAAGGGGGATGCGGCCCTGGACAAGAGCCATCCGCTGATCGGGCATATCAAGCAGATTGTGGATAAAGAGTATGAGGACGGGCGCATCACCGTGATGACGGATGCGGAGCTGGTGGAGATTATCGAGCAGAACAAGGCGCAGTACGGCGTCAACCTGCCGACAGTTTCCGTGGATTAGCAGAATAGTAAGGAGGAAAACAGAAGCGATGGGTATTACGGCAGAACAGCTTGAGGCGGCAAAGGAAAAATTCGGACAGCTTCTTCTGGAGCAGTCGGAGCGCGTGGAGGAAATGAAAAAGCAGGGCGATTTCCTCGATTACAAGGCCATGGATAAAATCATTATCGGCGTCTGCGGCGGGGACGGCATCGGGCCGGCCATCACGGGGCAGGCGCAGAGGGTGCTGGAATTTTTGCTGAAGGACGAGGTGGAGAAGGGCAGGGTTGAGTTCCGGGTGATCGACGGACTCACAATCGAGCGCCGCGCCGCGATGCAGAAGGCAATTCCGGACGATACGCTTGAGGAGCTGAAGGCATGCCATGTGATTCTGAAGGGGCCGACGACGACGCCGCGCAAGGGTGATCCGTGGCCGAATGTGGAGAGTGCCAATGTGGCGATGAGAAAGGCACTCGACCTGTTCGCTAATGTGCGCCCGGTGAGAATTCCGGAGCAGGGCATCGACTGGACCTTCTACCGGGAGAATACGGAGGGCGCTTATGCGGTCGGAAGCCGCGGCGTGCACGCGACGGACGATCTGGCAGTCGATTTTACGGTCGTGACGAGCCAGGGCACGGAGCGCATTATCCGCGCGGCATTTGAGTATGCGAAGGCAAACGGGAAAACGAGGGTGACCGCGGTCACAAAGGCAAATATTATCAAGACGACCGACGGAAAATTTCTCGACACGTTCCGGGAGATCGCGAAGGAATATCCGGGAATTACCGCGGACGACTGGTATATTGATATTATGACGGCGAAGCTGATCGACGAGACGAGACGGCGCGATTTCCAGGTGGTTGTGCTGCCGAACCTCTACGGCGACATTATCACGGACGAGGCGGCGGAATTCCAGGGCGGCGTCGGCACGGCGGGCAGTGCCAATATCGGCAAGCGCTACGCGATGTTCGAGGCGATCCACGGCTCCGCGCCGCGCATGGTGGCGGAGGGCCGGGCGAAATATGCGGACCCGTGCAGTGTGATCCGCGCGGCGGCGATGCTGCTGTCGCACATCGGCTATCAGAAGCAGGCGGACGATCTGTACCGCGCTCTCGATATCTGCACGATCACCGAGAAAAAGCTGGTGATGACCGGGCATGAGGACGGCGCGACGAACGAGCAGTTCGCGGATTATCTGATGGAGACAATCCGGGGGCTGTAACGGGAACGGGCATAGA
>CAMWWR010000147.1 GCA_947178045.1 uncultured Clostridia bacterium | reverse complement strand
GACCCGGATTTTTCCCGCGTCGGCGCTGATAGGCACAAATATCAGCTGAAGCCGCCTATCTCCGATGAGACGATAGCCGCTTTTGAGACACGCTTCGGCATCTCTTTGCCAGAAGGGTATCGAAATTTTCTGCTGTGGATGGGGGACGGTGGGGCAGGCCCCTTTTATGGCCTGGACCAACTAAAGGCGATGGAACCCTGCCAGCTTCCGGACTACTCCGGCGGGGCAGTTCTGCCCCTGGGCACCCAGGGTTGTACCCTGATGACTGGCTTGGTTCTTGACGGCCCTGATCAGGGGCGGGTGATTTACTACGACGAAGATGAGTGCGATTTGCCCACCGTCATGCGAGAACCGGATTTCCTGGCCTGGTACGAGCGCTGGATCCGTGAGGTGATTGCCGGCTATGACGATGAGGAGATGTACTTCGGCTTGTACCTGGACGGCAGCCCCCAAGAACTCATGGAGCTGTATGAGCAGACGGAGGATGTGCAGGCCCGCATTGAAATCGTGGAGAGCTGCTATAAATTCCAGACGCTGCCCTCCAAACAGAAGTCCTACTTCAAAAAAGCCTGCGGTGGCGAGCAGGACCCCGAGCTGCGAATGGTTCTCATCAAGATGTTGTCCCGGTTCCGTGTACCTGGCATGGTGGAGCAGATTGGCGTCCTGTGGGACTTCGGCGCTTATCCGGAAGCCATCTCCGTCATCTGCTATGAGGGCGGCTGGGAGGCCAAGGAGGTCTGGTGGCCCCGGGTGCTGGAGAAGATGTCCTGCCTGCGGGGCCAGCCCTTCTGGGATGCGTGCTCCATCTTCTCCATATTGAAGGACCGCCCGGAGATCCATGCCGGACTGCTGAAGGATCAGCTGTACCGGGAGGACCTGGATCAAAATGACAGAAACTCTTTATTTACCTGCCTGAGCAAGCTCAATGGCCGGGAGGAGGTGCTGAACTACTTCCTGGGCTACCTGCCCGATGAGAAAAACCATGAGCGGATGGAGGATCACACCTTGATTTTTGCCATCTGGGTGACAAAGGGCATCCAGGACCCTCGGATAGCGCGGGTTTGGGAGGCCCTGCTGGACAAATTCCGCACCACTCAGGACGCCCAGAACGACTACAAGGGCAGCCAGATGCACCTGAAAAGCCAGATAAACCCGGAAAGCGACTGCTGCGCTGGAGCCTCTCGTCCTTTCGGAGTGATCTGCTCCAATCTGATGAGCTGTCTGGACCAGTTTGGCCTGGACTACCGGGGGAGCTGGAAACTACTGATGGATAACCAGCGGTGGGCAGAATGGAAACAGGAGCACGGGTTTGGAGCATAACTCCCAATCCTCTTTTGGTTTCCCCTTTGTATACCTATGTAACGCATAAACGCCCAAAATCGGCTTGCCCATACAACAAGCTGACTTTGGGTATTTGTACTTTCCTGATAGCACATTTATGTGATAGTGGTCGGGGCGGGGCCTGCAGGATGCACGGCGTCTAAGCTCTTAGCGGAAAAAGGCTATAAGATTCTTCAGGTGGAGAAGTTTAGGATGCCAAGTAAGTCCTGTTCTGGCGTTCTGATAAAGAAATCAATGGAGCTTGTTAAAAGGCGAAGGAGGGCGGTGCAGAGATTTAAAGAAAGCAGCGGCCGGGGCATAGGGTTTGTGCAAGATGCCGTCGGCCGCTTTTTCTGTGCATGGAAATAGAGTATTACTGTGTATGGAAATTTGCGAATAATTGCGGTATAATTTTGATGTTGAGAGTGACCGGAAAATCAGGATTGCAGGGAGAGGTCAGGGATGTAATTATGAGTTTCATGGCGAAAAAATTTAATGAATTAACAACAATTGAATTATATGAGATATTAAAAGCCAGGGCTGAAATTTTTATTATGGAGCAAAAGATTCTTTACCAGGATATGGATGATGTTGATTATACCAGTCTGCACTGCTTTTTGATAGAGGACAATAAGGTAATTGCTTATTTAAGAGCATTTTACAGTGAAGAAAGTGTTGTAAAACTAGGAAGAGTGTTAACTTTGAAACATGGCAATGGTATTGGCAGAGATTTATTAGAACAAAGTTTAATTACAATAAAAGAAAAAATGAAATGCAAAAAAATATGTATGGATGCCCAAAAACATGCAGTAGGATTTTATGAAAAATTTGGCTTTAAAGTTACATCAGAAGATTTTTGGGAAGAGGGTATTATTCATAACACTATGGAATTAGAAGTTTAGTTGCAGCTTCTGGTTGTCCAAGAGGGTTGCGCTAAACTTGTGAAATTTCTTTGGGTGCAAAATTTAACGATAGCCGCCCCTGCACGGGTGCATCTGCCATTCCCAAAAGTGTTGATTTCAGGGCATTTGCAGCGAATGTAAAAACGATGGCACTGGGGAAACAGGAGAGCTATGATTTTGATTCCGCAGAATGGATGAAGGGAAAGAGATTTGAAGCAGGAACTTCAAAAAAGGCAATAGAGGAATGGCTCGACTCAGGGGATTGAGGGGTAAGAGGGTGAAAGCAATCTGTGCTTTCACCCTCTTTGCATGAGG
The DNA here is from genome assembly GCA_947178045.1 of uncultured Clostridia bacterium. Lineage (GTDB taxonomy): Bacteria > Bacillota > Clostridia > Lachnospirales > Lachnospiraceae > RGIG4057. The sequence goes on along the minus strand of CAMWWR010000147.1, from coordinate 2,973 downwards.
CTGGCAGGCAAGGCAATTCATTCCGCACGTTGACAATCCGCGCCGATTGTTATATGATATATATAACAAATGGTGGCTTTGGGAAAACAGGAGGTGAGAGCGTGATCGTTCGAATAGACTTTAACAGCGACGAGGCGATCTATGTGCAGCTCTGTAATCAGATCATTCTCGGTATCGCGGCCGCTCAGCTGCGGGACGGCGACAGCCTGCCGTCCGTGCGCGAGCTGGCGGACGATATCGGCATCAATATGCACACGGTAAACAAGGCTTACGGAATCCTACGGCAGGAGGGGTATCTCAAGCTCGACCGGAGGAAGGGGGCCGTCGTCGCGCTTGATTATGACAAGCTGCAGGCTGTTGAAAAGCTGAAAGCACAGCTGCGCGTCATTATGGCACGCGCGATCTGCAAGGATATTTCGCGGGATGAGATCCATCAGGCGGTGGATCAGATCTACGACGAGTTTCTCTAAGGAAATGCTTTAATGGGCGTTTCTCTAAGATGTCAGCAAAATTGGGAAGGGAATGATTTTATGCTATGTAATATCTGCAAGGCCAGAGAGGCAAGAATTTTTTATACGGAGATTATTAACGGGGAAAAAAAGGAACAGTATCTCTGTGAGGAATGCGCGGCGAGAAATACGAGTCTGCGGCTGAAGGCTCCGTTCGGGGGCGAGACCTTCTCGCTGGGCGGCCTTCTGTCCGGACTGTTCGAGGGAGAGCAGGAGCGGACGCGCGTAAGGGAAAAGAGCCAGGGCTCCGCTCCTTCGGGGGCGGAGACAGGACTTGCCTGTCCGGAATGCGGCATGACTTATGAGGAATTCAAGGAGCACGGGCGTTTCGGCTGCGCCGCGTGCTACCGGAATTTCGGAAAGCTGCTGACCCGCAATATGAAGAATATACAGGGCTCGGATGTCCATGTGGGCAAACGGCCGAAGAGTGCGGGCGAGAGAGCCGAGCGGCAGGCACAGCAGGCGGAGCCGGCTCCGGAGCTGAGTGAAATCGAGCGGCTCCGCCTGCAGCTTGACCAGGCCGTGGAGCGGGAGGAATATGAGCTGGCGGCTGCGCTGCGCGACCGGCTCAGGGAGCTGAAGCGGGAAAAGGGGGAGGTATCCCGATGAACAAATGGTATGAGAACAGGGAGGAAGACAGCATCGTGATATCGAGCCGCGTGCGGCTGGCCCGAAACCTGGCCGAGTATCATTTCGCGGGAAAAATGAAGGAGAAGGAATGCGTGCTGCTCACCCAGAGCGTGAGGAACCAGGCGCCGCTGCTCGAGGGCAGGGACGGCATGAAATATTATTCGTGCAGTGTGAATAAGCTTTCCGAGCTGGAGAAGGCGTCGCTGAAGGAATGGTATATCATCAGCGGCCAGATCGCGCAGAAGCCGCAGGAGACCGCGCTCGTGCTGTCGGAGGACGAGGGGATCAGCATCATGGTGAACGAGGAGGATCATATCCGCATACAGTCGGTCGCGCAGGGCGCGGATCTGGAGGGGGCATATTTTCGGGCGAACCGGATCGACGACTGTCTGGAGGAGCTCGGCTATGCGTTCGACGACCGGCTCGGATATCTGACGACCTCGCCGATTAACGCGGGGACCGGAATGCGGGCATCGTACCTGATGTTTCTGCCGGCGCTCACGATGACGGGGAAGATACAGAGGCTTGCGGACGAGGTCGCGAAATACGGCTTTATGATACGCGGGATTCCGGGGGAGGGCACAAAAACGCAGGGCTATCTCTACCGGTTGTCAAACCGGAAGACGATCGGCTGCACCGAGCACGAAATCATCGACAGTCTGCGGCAGATTCTGCGGCAGATCGTCGATCAGGAGAACCAGCACCGGGAGTATCTCTGCTCCGTCAGCGCGGACGAGATCGAGGATAAGGTGTACCGCTCCTACGGCGTCCTGCGCTACGCGAAGCAGATCAGCACCGAGGACGGGCTGACGCTGCTCGCGCAGCTTAAGCTCGGGAGGGATCTCGGGCTGCTGCCGCTGAAAAAGAGCATCGGGCTGTACGAGCAGATGATACGGATTCAGCCTGCAAACCTGCAGAAGGTCTGCGGGAAGAGCATGACCGCCGCGGAGCGCGCGGCGTACCGGGGGAAATATCTGAACCGGCTGATGAGCGGCTGCGAAATTTAAGGTGTGACAGAACAGCGCAGGGCGGATGCCAAAGCCGCCCTGCCCGCAGAAGGAGGCGAATATGGAAGACAGATTTACGGAAAACGCAAGGGAGGCGATACGCTACGCAACCTCAACGGCGTATCAGCTTTCCCATAATTATATCGGAACGGAGCATCTGCTGATCGGACTGACGAAGGCGGACGGGGTCGCGGGGCGAATCCTTATCGAGCACGAGGTCGACGAGGAAAAGCTGCTGGAGCTGGTAAATCAGCTGATCGCGCCGACCAACGGCATCAAGATTATGGAGAGGGACAATTTTACGCCGCGCGCGCGCAAAATTCTGGAGGCGAGCGCGAAGGAGAGCCAGAAACTGAAGGCGGAGCGCATCGGCACGGAGCACATCCTGCTGGCGCTTATCCGGGAGGCGGACTGCATCGCCGTGCGCCTGCTCAACACGCTCGGCGTCAATCTTCAGAAGCTCTATGTGGATACGATGGCGGCGACGGGCGCGGACGTATCGGCGTACAAGAATGAGCTCGGTGCGAAGGGAAGACCGCGCGGCAGGCAGCAGACCCCTACCCTGAATCAGTACAGCCGCGACCTCACGCAGTTCGCGCGGGAGGGCAGACTTGACCCGGTCATCGGGCGGGAGACGGAGATTCAGCGCGTCATTCAGATTCTGAGCCGCAGAACGAAAAACAACCCGTGCCTTGTCGGGGAGCCGGGCGTCGGCAAGACCGCCGTGGCGGAGGGGCTCGCTCAGAAGATTGTCGAGGGGGATGTGCCGGAGGTCATCGCGGAAAAGCGTGTGATGACCCTCGACCTCGCCGGTATGGGCGGGGGGT
>CAMWWR010000146.1 GCA_947178045.1 uncultured Clostridia bacterium | reverse complement strand
TGGAAAATCCGGATATTCCGGCGAAGGACGAGAGGCTCATCGAGCTGGACGCGATTGTGAGGGAAGTGAAGGAATCCGAGGAATGGGAGGCGATACGGATGAATCTGGTGGAATACGGAATGGAGAAGGGAATGGAAATCGGGCGTCAGGAGGGAGAAGAATACGGACGCCGTGAGGGTGAAAAAATCGGGCATCGCAGGGGCGTTCTGCAGACTTTGTTCTCGCTTGTAAAATCCGGAATTTTGGAGCCGGCCCTGGCCGCGCGGCAGGCGGGGCTGAGCGAGGCGGATTTCGAAAAGCTGATGGAAAGCCGGGAGGAGCAGGGAGAGTCGCCGCTCTGACTGCACCGGAAACGCGAATGAGTTGGGTAGATTTTAAAAGACGGCTGTGGATCGCAAGTGCTAAATAGACAGTAAAGCAGAAACGCTTCCAGTCAAAAGAGTTTTAAATGCACGGAAAGTGTCAGGATAATATTGTGGCGAAACGGCATACAGCAGCAAGTATCGCTCCCCCCTTTTGGAAAATTGATCAATTATTCGGCGAAAAAGGCAAAAAAATATGTTGATTTTTCACGAACAATATGATAAATTAAAGGAAATGAGAACTGGACAATGTTCAGGAATACGAAGGACAAAAAGAAAAAAGATCATTCAAACCAAAAGGAGAGAGAAGTTATGAAGAAGTTGTGTGAGAAAAAGCGTAACAACAAGGGTTTTTCCCTGGTCGAGCTGATTGTTGTTATCCTCATTATGGCAGTTATCGCCGTGGCGCTGGCTCCGCAGGTAATGAAGTGGGTCGGCAAGTCGAAGGAGAGCACCGATCAGAATAACATCGGTCAGATTGAGTCGGCGGTAAATGCCGGCGTGGCAGACTACATGGCTCAGAATAATACAGCTACGGTGCCTGAAGTTACATACAAGATCAATGGTTCTATTACACTTACCGCCGGAACTGATACGGGCAATAAGCTGACTGACTGTATCAAGGAAGCAATGAATGGTAAGTATCCTACCGTTCAGCAGGACGGCAGTAAATATTTCGAGGTTAAGATTACCACAACGGGTAGCGTTACGGTAAGCATTCAGCCTACCACCTGATCCCGCAATAAAATAACACCCCTGGGTCATTTTGTATGACGACAGAAGACATCGTCTTCAATGACATACAAAATGACCCTTTTGCATTGGAAGGAGAGCGGCGATGACGGCGGCGTTCAACTGCATAAGATACGGGATGGTGCTTGCGTTCGGCGTCGTAGTCGGGAGCTTTCTGAATGTCTGTATTTACCGGATCCCAAGGAAGGAAACGGTTGTGACGACCCCGTCCCACTGTATGAGCTGCGGTTACCGGCTGCGCTGGTACGATCTGATCCCCGTGGCTTCCTGGCTGGCGCTCCGGGGAAGGTGCCGCAAATGCGGCGAGAAACTGTCCGTGCAATATCCGCTCGTCGAGGGGGGAAACGGGCTGCTCTGGATTCTGACCTTCGCGGTCTGCGGCTGGTCGGTGCGCACGGCGCTGTCCTGTCTTGTGCTGTCGGCGCTGCTTGTGATCAGCGTGATCGACTGGCGCACCTACGAGATACCGCCGGCGGTCAATTTTTTTATCGGGGCGGTCGGCGTGATCCGGCTGCTGCTGGAGCCGGACAGCTGGCCGCAGGCGCTGGCAGGCTTTGCGGCGGTGTCGGGTTTCCTGCTGATTGTCTATGCCGTTACGAAGGGCCGGGGGATCGGCGGCGGGGACATTAAGCTGATGGCAGCGGCCGGTCTGTACCTCGGGCTGGCTAACTGCATTGCAGCATTTATGTTCGGATGTCTGTATGCCTGCATCGTGCATCCCGTGCGGATGAAGCGGAAAAAGGCGGGCAGCATGCTTGCGCTTGGCCCTTATCTGGCGGCGGGGATACTGACCGCGATCTGGTTCGGCGACAGGCTGGTCGGCTGGTATCTGAGCCTGTTTACGGGCATGTAGCGGCGGACACCGGCATGGATGCTTAAGGAAAGTTAAAACAAAACCGAAATCCGCGGGCGCGGAGACGAGGAGCTACAAACGAAGTCAGGAGGAGAGCGGACGATGGGAGTAAACCGTGTTGTCAGCATCGAAATCGGGCTGATCTATACAAAGGTCTGCGAAGTAAATTACCGGAAAAAGAATACGAAGGTCAGAAAAGCGTTTGTGTTCGAGACGCCGGAGGATACGATTGAGGACGGATATATCCGTGATAAGACGACGTTTGCGAATGAGCTCAAGCGTCAGCTGGAGGAGCATAAAATAAAGAATCGAAACGTATTGTTTACGATTGCCTCCAATAAGATTCTCAGCCGCGAGGTGACAATTCCCCAGGTGAAGGAAAAGAGAATCATGGATATCGTGAGGGCGGAGGCGAACGAGTATTTTCCGATGGATATTACGGAGCATGTGCTGACCTATACGCTGCTTGGTCCGGGTGCGGAACCGAAGCAGCTGCGTCTGCTGGTGTTTGCGGCTCCGCTTACTCTGATAAAAAATTACTATAATCTGGCAGAGCTGCTCGGCGTGACGCTTGTGGCGCTGGATTATATCGGAAACTCCAGCTATCAGATCCTCAAGAGGATTCCGGGCGACGATGTCAATTTTGTTATACAGCTGAACCAGCAGAATTCGCTCGTCTCCATCCTGCAGGGAGGCGATCTTCTGATGCAGCGCAACGTCAATTTCGGTGTGGCGACCCTGGTGGACGTGATGCGGGGCTTCCAGGAGTTTGGGGGAAAGAACGGAAATCAGTGCTATGATTACCTGTGTGAAAACGCGCTGCTCCGCAGGCATTTAGAGCGGGACGGCGGCTACAATGCCGGCGAAAGACCGCCGGAGGAGGAACGCGCGCAGCGCGAGGAAATGACCGACGAGCTGATGGAGGAGCTTCGGCTCTTTGTCAGCAATATCGGCCGCGTGATCGAATATTATAACACCCGGGAGCCGAACCGGAAAATCGGGAAATTATATCTGCTCGGAAAGGGAACCAAAATACTCGGTCTGAAGGAGCTGCTGGCGAATGAGACAAATTTCGAGGTGGAGCTTCTGGAAGGCTTCCGGTCCATCTCGTTCCAGAAGCAGAAGAGGGGACAGGCCGAGCTGGAGCAGCATAAGGACGAGCTGTTCTCCTGCGTCGGCGCGGCGCTCAACCCGGTCAATTTTATCCCGGAGGAGCTGCGCTTAAAAACAGAGCGGCGGCTTGGCATGCGGCTGTACATTCTGCTCTTTATACTTGTTACACTCAGCTCCGGCACGATGCTCTGGTACGCTTATTCGGACTATCAGGAGGAGCTGGATAAAAAGGATGAGCTCACAAAAAGGCGGGACAGCAGCCTTTATATCGAGCCGATTTTCGATGCCTGGAGCCGGAGCCAGAACGCGAAGGAGGAGGCGGAGAGGCTGGTGGGAATGACCTTCAGCTACAATGATCTTCTTTTGCAGATGATCGGGGAGCTGGAAGAAAAGCTTCCGGCCAACAGTATTGTGCAGTCACTTTCGGCGACGGACAGCGGCATGTTTATCAGCTTCGTGACAGACAGCAAGGAGACGGCGGCGGCGCTTTTAACGAGCCTGAAGCAGATACCGTATGTCGGCGGTACAAGCATTGCAGGGATTACAGAGAGCAGCGGTGAGGAAGACGGAAAGACGACAGTGACGTTTTCTGTCAGCATAACGTGGACGCTGCCGGAGGAGGTGACCGGGAATGAATAAATCAACGGATTCTCAGAAGCTTTTGCTCGGCGTGCTGGTGCTGGTGCTGATCATGTTTTCCGCTTACTGGTTCGGCTATCGGAATCTGGCGGAGCAGACCGAGATAGTGGAGGCGGAAAATGAGCAGCTTTCCCGGGAGATCGTTCTGCTGGAGCGAAAGGTAAAAAATCAGGAGCTGTATGAGACGCAGACGGTTTCGAACCGGGAGCTCGTTTCCGGTTTGCTCGAGATCTTCGGGCCGGGAGTGACGCCGGAGAAGAGCATTCTCTTCTTCATTGAAATGGGAGAACAGTACGGGATGGAGATTTCCTCCATCACCTTCAACGAAACGCAGCCGTTCTATCAGGCAGTCTGGCTGAACGGGGAGGAGGGGCTTCCTCTTTCTGCGTATGCAAACACGTTCAACATCAGCTACAGCACCACATACGAGGGGCTGAAGGGCTGTATTGAATACATCAATCAATATCCGGAGCGCATGTCCCTGCAGTCGATGACAACGGCTTATCACGCGGAGGACGGCCTGCTCACAGGGACGCTTTCCGTGATATGGTACAGCCTGACCGGTACGGATAAGGTTTATTCTGCGCCGGAATTTGAGAACGTTCCGTACGGAAACGAGAATATTTTCCGGAGCGGGAATTAACGGAACGTGCCTAGGGCTTTGTGAAAGGATTTCCTGAGGGAAAACGCGGAGAGAGGAGACAGCGGTGAGGAATGCAGGCTTAAAAAAACGGCGGTGGCCGGATAGCAGAGGCGTATCCTTTGTGGAAGTGATCGTGAGCATGATGATCCTGTCGATCACCGTGCTTGCCCTGCTCGGCGGTTTTATGCTGTCCCTGAGGCTCAATATGAAATCAAGGAGCTCCATGTCCGCGACCATTGTCGCCCAGAATGTGATGGAGTGCGTGAAGGAATACGCCAGAGCCCATGTGGTGCAGGACGGCGCGATGAAGAGCGGCGTGTCGGAGGAGGAGATGAAAAAGCTGCTTCCCGAGAGCTACCGGGACGGCTTTCAGGTTCCGGGCGACGGGTCGATCGGTTTCCGGCTGGGCGGCGTCCGGGAGGGAATGAACGAATTCGATGTCGTCGTGAGCTACGACCGCAGCAGCTATACCGATGGGAGCACGGGGATCAATGATTATAAGCTTCCGGATCTGACCGCGCTTGATTCCGACCGGACCGTGATCGTCTGTCCGCCGGGTGTGACGGACGGCTCTCTGCGGCGGGCGGCCGAGAGCGCCTTCTATGATAGCTGGCTGGCGCTGCAGTGGGCGCTGCACGCCGACGACGAGGAAGAGTACGACGGGCCGACCTCCGTGGAGGTCAGCAATGAACGGGCCTACATATCGGCGAATATGACAGCCGAGCTGACGATAGAAATGGAGCAGAAGCTGGACGGCAGCTATACGGGAGCGGCGGAGCTGAATTACTGTCTGGGTGGATCTCAGCATATGAGCTACCGCAGCGAGATCGCGTTCGACCCGCCGGAGCCGGGGGAGAAGCCGAATCTCTACCTGTTCTATGAACCGGTGCAGGCCAGGGCACTTGAATCGGGGGGCTTTTGGATCGAAGATAAAATTATTGTCAAAAACTGCTTCCTCGAATGGAATCTGTTTCTTGCGGTTCAGGAGACGGCGGAATGCCTGGGGGGCGGAACAGGCGGGGCGCTTCGCCTGGCCGGGCCGGTGCTGGAGCAGGCGCCTTTTTCCTCCGGCAGCAAGATAACGGTCTATTCAAACAGCGTTCCCGACTGGAGCGCCGGCGGTGGCGGGATGTTTGAAAACGGCAACAGCCACGACGACAAGGGCTTTCTTTTCCCA
>CAMWWR010000145.1 GCA_947178045.1 uncultured Clostridia bacterium | reverse complement strand
CGACGACATTGTCCCGCGTGCCGGAGCAGACCGGAAGGCGGGAATATTTATCCGCGCGGAATGCCTCCATCAGCTCGTCGTAGCCCATCTCGACATTGGCGAACGCCATATCGATGCGCGGCACCATGATATCCTTCGCGAGGGAGTCGCCGAAATCGACCACGTTCGTGATCATCTGATGCTCCTCGCTCTCGATCACGCCCTCCTCGTGGCTGACATCGACGACGGTGCGGAATTCGCTCTCCGTGATCGGCGCGGCCTTTTCGTGCGGGTCGATGCGGAGAAGCAGCATGACGCCGAGAGACAATTTATTTACAATAAAAATCAGCGGCGTGAGAAGACGGGTCAGCCCCAGGAAAAGCGGAGCATACATGAGCGCCATTTTTTCATTGTGCAGGGTGGCGAGGCGTTTTGGCGTAATCTCACCGAAAATCAGCACGAGCAGCGTGAGGATACCGGTCGCAATGGCCGCACCCTGGTTTCCAAGCTGGTCGAGCGCCACGGATGTGGCGAGCGAGGAGGCGGACAGATTGACGATATTATTGCCGATCAAAATAGCGCTCAGCATGTTTGAAGGGTCTTCGATCAGCTTCAAAACAGTGCCTGCGCGCTTCACACCGTCCTCATACAGGCTTCGGATGCGCAGTTTGCTCACCGTGGTGAGCGAGGTTTCCGCCGAGGAAAACAGAGCGGATAAAAACAGCAGGATTACGAGTATCACTAGCTTCGCCGCGACACTGGGGTCCAAAAAGATCATCTCCTATTCAAAAAAATGCCGCACGCACGCTGCGCGCGGGGGCGTATCAGGCGGAGAACTCCGCGGCTGATATAAAAAAAGTTAATATGGTTACTATATGGGTGTATTATATAGAAAAAGCATACGGTTGTCAAATGCTTTCATCCGCGTTTCCTTAAATTTGCTGGAAAATGGAAGGACAATGTGATATACTAGGGGCGATTAGCGAAGCGGGCCCTTTGGGCAGAATGGAGGAAACAGTGTTAGAACTGAAAAATATAGCGTACGGTGTCGGGGAGGCAGGAAAGGGCAAGGAGATTCTTAAAAGTATCAGTCTTACGATTCCGGACAATAAGTTTATTGCGATCACCGGGCCGAACGGGGGAGGAAAATCCACGCTGGCCAAGCTGATCGCCGGCATAGAGAAGCCGACCGAGGGGCGGCTGTGGCTGGACGGGGAGGATATTACGGAGCTTTCGATCACCGAGCGCGCGAAGAAGGGCATCGGCTACGCGTTCCAGCAGCCGGTGCGTTTTAAGGGGATTACGGTGCGGGATCTGATCGGGCTCGCGGCCGGTGAAAATATCAGCACCGCGAAGGCGTGCAGCTATTTGTCCGAGGTCGGATTGTGCGCGAAGGATTATATCGGGCGCGAGGTCGACGCAAGTCTTTCGGGCGGCGAGCTCAAGCGCATTGAGATCGCGACCGTGCTCGCGAGAAAAACGAAGCTGACGCTGTTTGACGAGCCGGAGGCGGGCATCGACCTGTGGAGCTTCCAGAATCTGATCCGGGTATTCGAAAAGCTGCACGAGGAAATACACGGTTCGATCCTTATTATCTCCCATCAGGAGAGGATACTGAACATTGCGGACGAGATTATTGTGATTGCGGACGGCAGAATCGTGAAGAACGGCTCGCGCCAGGATATTCTGCCGGGACTGCTCGGGACGGAGGGCGGCTGCCGGTTCACCTGCGAGCCGCAGCGGACGGCAGGGGCAGAGGCCTGAAAATTGAAATGCCGTTTGCGCGGCAGAATGAGAGGAAGTTATGGACGAGATACAAATGGAGCTGCTGAAGCAGGTTGCGGATATTCACGGTGTCCCGCAGGGGGCGTACAATTTCCGCGTCAACGGCCAGGGAGCCGCGAGAAACACGACCGAGCATATCGACATTGTGACAAAGCAGGACAAGCAGGGCATCGACATCATCATTAAGCCGGGCACAAAAAACGAGAGCGTGCATATCCCCGTCGTGCTGAGCCAGAGCGGTCTGACGGATCTGGTCTACAATGATTTTTATATTGGTGAGGACTGCGATGTGACGATCGTCGCCGGCTGCGGAATCCACAACGGGGGGACGCAGAAGTCGCAGCACGACGGGATCCACAGCTTTTTTGTCGGAAAAAACGCAAAGGTGAAATACATCGAGAAGCACTACGGCAGCGGGGACGGCTCGGGAGAGCGCGTGCTCAATCCGCAGACGATCATTGAGCTTGCCGAGGGGAGCAGCATGGAGATGGACACGGTGCAGATCAAGGGCGTGGATTCGACCGTGAGGACGACAAGAGCGGTGCTGGCGGACCGGGCGACGCTCGTGATTAAGGAGAAAATCATGACGCACGGCTCGCAGTATGCGAAGACGGATTTTGAGGTAAATCTGGACGGGGAGGACTGCGGAGTAAATCTGATCTCGCGGTCGGTGGCCAAGGAGCATTCCAGACAAATCTTCCTGTCCAAAATCAACGGAAACAATAAATGTATGGGTCACAGCGAATGCGACGCGATTCTGATGGATGAGGGCAGCGTGAGCGCGATTCCGGAGATCACCGCGAACCATCTGGACGCGAGCCTGATCCACGAGGCGGCCATCGGAAAGATCGCGGGCGAGCAGATCACAAAGCTTATGACGCTCGGACTTTCCGAGGCGGAAGCGGAGGCGCAGATTGTCAATGGATTTCTTAAATAAGCCCGACGTCGTCGATCTTCACACGCATACGATCGCGAGCGGACATGCCTACAACACGATACAGGAAATGATTTCGGGAGCTGCGCAAAGGGGGCTGGAGCTGCTCGGGATTACCGAGCATGCGCCGGCTGCGCCGGGCGCGTGTCACGAGTACTATTTTAAAAATCTGCATGTTATACCGAGGAAGCAGCAGGGAGTGAGACTTCTGTTCGGGACCGAGCTGAATATCTGCAGCTACGACGGCCGGGTGGATCTGCCGGACCGGATAGCGGAGCGCCTTGATTTCTGCATTGCGAGTCTGCACATATCCTGCATTGAGCCGGGCAGCGCCGCGCAGAATACGGCGGCTGTTCTGGCGGCGATGGAAAAGCCGTGGGTGAAGGTGATCGGGCATCCGGACGACGGCCGGTATCCGCTGGATTACGACACGATCGCTTCCGCGGCAGCCGGGCACGGGGTGCTGCTCGAGATCAACAACGCGTCGTTCGATCCGCAGGGAGTCCGTCCCGGGGCGTGGGAGAACAGCCGGACTCTGCTGGAATTCTGTAAAAAATACCGGACTCCGGTCGTGATGAGCAGCGATGCGCATGTCGTCCAGGCGGTCGGCGCGCATGATTTTTGCAGAGAGGTGATCGCCGCGGCAGGAATGCCGGAGGAGCTGGTCTTCAACGATTCCCCGCAGCGGATTCTGGAATATATGGGACTGCCGCTGGATATTAATGGATAAGGAGATGGAAGCGATGAGGCACTACACAAAGCAGGATATTATCCGGCGGGTGGAAGAGGAGGATGTGGAATTCATCCGGCTCCAGTTTACGGATATGTTCGGGAATTTCAAGAATATGGCGGTCACGGCGAGCCAGCTTGAAAAGGTGCTGAGCAATCAGTGCGTGTTCAACGGCTCCGCCATTGAGGGCTTTCTGACGATGCAGGAGCCGGATATGGTTCTCTATCCGGATCTGGATACTTTTGAAATTTTTCCGTGGAGGCCGCAGCAAGGCAAGGTTGCCCGATTCATCTGTGATGTCTGCCGGCCGGACGGCACGCCGTTCGAGGGGGATTCCCGCTATATTCTCAAGAAGGTTGTCCAGGAGGCAAAGCAGCTGGGTTATCTGTTTAAGGCGGGGCCGGAATGTGAATTTTTCCTGTTTGACCTGACGCAGGACGGCGATGCCACGACACTGACGAAAGAGAGAGGCGGCTTTTTTGACATCGGGCCGGTGGACGCCGGTGAGAATGCCAGGCGCGAGATGGTGCTGACGCTGGAGGAGATGGGCTTTGAGGTGGAGGCGTCCTACCATGCGAATGCCCCGGCGCAGCACGAGATTGATTTCAAGTATGACGACGGCCTCACGACGGCCGACAATCTGATGACCTTCCGCATGGCGGTGCGCACGGTCGCAAGGCGGCACGGCCTGCAGGCCACCTTTATGCCGAAGCCGAGGAGCGGCGTGGACGGCTCCGGCATGCACCTGAATCTCTCGCTCCACGATAAAAACGGCGCAAATATTTTCAGCGACGAGGCCGCACAGAACGGGCTGAGCCGCGAGGGCGTGTATTTTATCGCAGGGCTCCTGAAACATATCGACGCGATCACCGCGATCACAAATCCGCTTGTCAATTCCTATAAAAGACTTGTGCCGGGCTACGGCGCGCCGGTGTATGTTGCCTGGTCGGCGGCGGCGAACCGCTCCGCGCTCGTCCGCACGGGGCTCAAAAACGGAAAGGTGAACCGCATTGAGCTGCGCAGTCCGGATCCGTCCGCCAATCCTTATCTGGCGCTGGCCGTCTGTCTGGCGGCGGGGCTCGACGGCATCAAAAACAGGCAGCTGCCTCCCGTACAGGTGGACGGAAACATCTATGCCATGACGGATGCAGAGCGGGCAGAGCTCGGGATCCGCAGCCTGCCGGAGCATCTTGCCTGCGCGCTGGATGCGCTCGAGAAGGATGAGCTGCTGCGGAATGTGCTCGGGGAACGGCTGTTTGGCAGCTATCTTGCGGCAAAGCGCGCGGAATGGAGGGAATACCGAACGACCGTCTCGGAATGGGAGGTCAGCCAATATCTGAATCGCTTCTAAGGAAGCGCTGGCGCGGGGAATGCTGATTAAAGCGTTTCCATGACTTGCATCTCCCGGAAACGGCGGAAACGGCAGGAGGTGGATCGGTATTGTTCAGCATAATCATCGTCTTCCCCAAAGTGGAGGACGCCAATAATATCAAAGCCCTTCTGGTGCGGAACGGTTTTGAGGTAAATGCGGTATGTACGACCGGCGCGCAGGCGGTCAGCCTTGCGAACGAGCTGGACGAGGGGATCGTTATCAGCGGCTATCGTCTGCCGGATATGCTGTTCCGGGAAATTCACAGCTACCTGCCGAAGGGCTTTGAAATGTTGCTGATCGCGTCGGCGGCGCGCTTGGAGGAGGCGGTCGGCGCCAATATCATGGCGGTCGGCATGCCGCTGAAGGCGCGCGATCTCGTCGGCACGCTGCGGATCATGACACGGGACTGCGCGCAGCGCAGGCGCAGGGAGCGCGCGAAGCCGAAGGAGCGCAGCAGCGGGGACAAAGAGGTCATAGAGAAGGCGAAGCTGATTTTGATGCACCGCAACAATATGTCGGAGGAGGAGGCACACCGCTACCTCCAGAAAAGCAGTATGGACAGCGGAGTAAATCTCGTCGAGATGGCGGAGATGATCATCAGCATGCTGTAGGATGCGGGAGGAGGGAGATATTTATGAAATTTGCAAAAATGCAGGGCTGCGGGAACGATTACGTCTATGTGAACTGTTTTCAGGAGAACGTGACGGACCCGCATGAGCTGGCGCGCCGCGTGAGCGACCGCAGGTTCGGGATCGGCTCGGACGGGCTGATTC